>JBQCCU010000060.1:0-17211 GCA_051961935.1 Amnibacterium sp.
CCCCACCGGCCCCCCCGCCCAGGCGGGGCCGCCGTGGGGCGGGCGGCGCGCGGGGCCGCGGCCCGCCCCGCCCCCCCCCCCCGAGGGGGTGGGCGGCTAGGCGCTGGGCTGCAGGTCGCGCTGCGCGGGCGGCACCCACCCGATCGCCGGGGCGACGTGCTGCGCGATCGACGACAGCAGGTGCGCGTTGTAGTCGACGCCCAGCTGGTTGGGCACGGTGAGCAGCAGGGTGTCCGCCGCCTGCACCGCGGCGTCCTTCGCGAGCGCCGCGGCGATCGCGTCCGGCTCGCCCACGTAGCTGCGCCCGAACCGGGCGTTGCCGCCGTCGAGCCACCCGACCTGGTCCTCGGAGTCCTGCTCGCCGCCGAAGTAGGCCCGGTCGAGGTCCGAGGTGATCGGGATGACGGAGCGGCTGACCGACACCCGCGGCGTCCAGTCGTGGCCCGCCTCCGCCCACGCGGCGCGGTACACCGCGATCTGCTCCGCCTGCAGCTCGTCGAACGGCACCCCGGTGTCCTCGGTGAGGAGCGTGGAGGACTGCATGTTCAGCCCCTGCTCCGCGACCCACCGCGCGGTCGCGCGGGTGCCGCTGCCCCACCAGATCCGCCGGCGCAGCCCCGGGGACTGCGGCTGGATCGAGAGCGGCTGCGAGACGCCGGTCATGCGCGGGTCGGACATGACGACGCCGGCACCCCCGATCGCCGCGAGGAGCACGGCCAGCTTCTCGCGCGCGAGGTCCGCGTCCGACAGGCCCTCCGGCGGCACGAACCCGAACGCGTGGGCGCCGTCGAGCGCCGTCTCGGGTGAGCCGCGGCTCACGCCGAGCTGCAGCCGGCCGCCGCTGATCAGGTCGGCCGCGGCGGCCTCCTCGGCCATGTAGAGGGGGTTCTCGTACCGCATGTCGATCACGCCGGTGCCGAGCTCGATCCGGCTCGTGCGCGCGGCCATCGCGGCCAGCAGCGGGAAGGGACTCGCGAGCTGCGGGGCGAAGTGGTGCACCCGCACGGAGGCGTTGTCGATGCCGATCTCCTCGGCGGCGACCGCCAGCTCGATCGTCTGCAGGAGGGTGTCCGCGGCGCTGCGGGTCTCGGACCCGCGCGCCTGCGACCAGTGACCGAACGAGAGGAACCCGATCCGCTTCATGCGGCGGTCAACCCGCGGTGGGCTCCCGCTGTTCCAGGCCGGGCTCCGCCCCTACAGGGACGCGGCCGAGAAGGTGTCGCAGGCGTTCGGGTCACCGCTGTCGTACCCGCGGGTGAACCAGCGCTGCCGCTGCGCCGACGTGCCGTGCGTGAAGGAGTCCGGGTCGACGGTGCCGCCGCCGAGGTTCCGCTCGATGGAGTCGTCACCGATGCGCCCGGCGGTGTCGAGGGCGCGCGCCACGTCGTCGCCGGTGATGTCGCTGACGAGCGGATGCCCGGACGGGTCGGGGGTGGTCTCGGCGTGGTGGGCCCAGGTGCCGGCGTAGCAGTCGGCCTGCAGCTCGAGCCGTACGCTGCCGCTCGTCGCCCCGGTCACGCCCGCCTGCACCGTCGACTCGGTGCCGAGGAGGTCCTGCACGTGGTGGCCGTACTCGTGGGCGAGCACGTAGGCGTCCACGAAGGTGCCGCCCTGGGCGCCGAACCGGGTCCTCAGGTCGTCGTAGAAGGTGAGGTCGATGTAGACGAGCCGGTCGGCGGGGCAGTAGAACGGCCCCATGCCGGACGACGCCGTCCCGCAGCCGGTGTCGGTCGAGCCGGAGAAGAAGACGGTGTCGGCCTTCTCGTACCGGTTGCCCAGCACCTGGCCCCAGTAGTCCTGGATGGACTGGATGTCGGCGACGACCGCGCACTCGCGCTTCGCGTTCGCGTCCGCGCCGGTGGGGCAGGACGAGGCGAGGTCCTCGCCGCTCGCGGTCTGACCGGAGCCGAGTCCCTCGAGCACCGAGCCGGGGGCCGCCTGCCCCCCGCTCCCCCCGCCGCCGAGCACCTGGAGAAGCAGGTAGACGATCACGCCCACGATGCCCACCCCGCCGCCGCCGAGGGCGAGGCCGGTGCCGCCGCCGGAGCCGCGCCGGTCCTGCACGTTGCTCGTGTCCAGGCTGTCGCTGTCGTCGAACCGCACGGGCACCTCCGCTCGGCCCGGAGCGTCGCACGGGGACCTGGGACGGACGTGGGGCGGCACGGCAGTATGGAGGTCCTCGTCCGCAAGGGAGCGCGACATGGCCGACCTCGTCTACTCCGCGATCACCTCGTCCGACGGCTTCACCGCCGACGCGGGCGGGCGCTTCGACTGGGCGGCACCGGACGAGGAGGTGCACGCGTTCGTGAACGACCTGGAGCGCGACATCGGCACCTACCTGCTCGGCAGGCGGATGTGGCAGACCATGCGCGTCTGGGACGAGGACGCGCCCTGGATCGACGACTCGCCGGTGACCCGCGACTACGCGTCGATCTGGCGCGGCGCGGAGAAGGTGGTGTTCTCGACCACCCTGACGGAGACGCCGACCGCACGCACCCGGCTCGTCCCCCGGTTCGAGCCGGACGAGATCCGGCGCTGGAAGCGGGCCGCCACGGCGCCGCTCAGCGTCGGCGGTCCCGGGCTCGCGGCCGCCGCGCTCACGGCCGGCCTGGTGGACGAGCTGCGGTGGCTCGCCGTGCCCGTGCTCGTCGGCGGCGGCACCCGGTGGCTGCCGGAGGGCGTCGAGGCCCGGCTGGAACTCGTCGACGACCGCCGGTTCGCGAACGGGGCGGCCTACCGGCGCTACCGATTCGTCCGGTGACCCCGCCTCAGCGGGCGCCCGACTGCCGCCCGGCGATGAGGGCGGCGTCGATCGCGCCCTGACCGGCGACGTCGTCCGTGCCGGTGATCCCCGCACCGTCGTCGGCGTCCCGCTCGGCGGCGCTCCCGCTGTCGCTCGCCGCGGTGCCGTCGCTGTCCCCGTCGAGGCCCTCGGCCAGGCCGTTGGTCTGGTCGAAGGGCTCCGCCACGCTCTCGTCGTCGGGCGCGTCCGTTCCTCGCTGTTCGCTCATGGCCGGACGGTACGGCGCGCACCCGGGAATGGGCTGCGTCTCCGCTCGGGATAGCGTTCCCGCATGGCCCGACCGAAGGACGCCGTCACGCCGCGGATCGACGAGGTCGTGCTCGGGCCGCTCGCGGACGGCGTGCTCGGAGACCTCGAGGCGGGGGCGGCGCTCGACGGGCTGCGGTTCGAGGGCGTCGAGCTGGCGGGCGACCTGGAACGCCTCGTGCTGGAGGGCTGCGCCCTCGAGCAGTGCGCCGCAGAGGGAGCGCGCCTGGATCGCGCCAGGCTGCTGGACTGCGTGGTCACGCGCCTCACCGCGCCCACGCTCCGCGCCGCCCTGGCCACCCTCCGGGACGTGCGCATCGAGGCCAGCCGCATCGGCGCCGCCGAGCTCTTCGACGGCGAGTGGCAGCGCGTCGTGGTCGAGGCGAGCCGCGTCGACTACCTCAACCTGTCCGGCTGCCGCCTCGAGGACGTGCGACTCACGGACTGCACCATCGGCGACCTCGACCTGCGCGGGTGCACGGTGCAGCGCATGGCGCTGTCCGGCTGCCGCATCGGCACGCTCTCCCTCGCCGAGGCCCGGCTCACGGCGCTCGACCTCCGGGGAGCGGAGCTCGAGGCGCTCGACGGCGCCGCGTCGCTGGCCGGCGCGATGCTCGCCGAGGAGCAGCTCCCCCGCTTCGCGCCGCTGCTCGCCGAGGCGCTCGGCATCGTCGTCGGCTGACCGCGCCCCCGCTCACCCCCGGTCACCTCGGAGGTTCCCGGGACACGGCTCAGCGGATTCGAAGGAATGCGCCCCCATCGCCTACCGTTGCTTACCAATAAGCAACGAATCGGCCGAGGGCGTCCGATCCCGATCCGAGAGCCTCCGGGAGCACGATGACCACCACGAAGGACGCCCGCGCGCGCACGGGCATGTTCGACAAGGACCACCCGCACTACAAGTGGGTGGCGCTCAGCAACACGACGCTCGGCATGCTGATGGCCACGATCAACTCGTCGATCGTCCTCATCTCCCTGCCCGCGATCTTCCAGGGCATCAAGCTGAACGCCCTCGACCCGGGCAACACGAGCTACCTGCTCTGGATGCTGATGGGCTTCATGCTCGTCACCGCGGTGCTCGTCGTCGGCTTCGGAAGGCTCGGCGACATGTACGGGCGCGTGAAGATCTACAACCTCGGCTTCGTGATCTTCACGATCGCCGCGATCGCCCTCTCGCTCGATCCCTTCCAGTCGGGGGCGGGAGCCATGTGGCTGATCGCGTGGCGGGTCGTGCAGGGCGTGGGCGGCGCCATGCTGTTCGCGAACTCCACCGCGATCCTCACCGACGCCTTCCCGACGCACCGCCGCGGCATGGCGCTCGGCATCAACCAGATCGCCGCGATCGCCGGCTCGTTCATCGGCCTGATCCTGGGCGGCGTGCTCGCCGTCATCGACTGGCGCGCGGTGTTCATCGTGAGCGTCCCGGTCGGCATCATCGGCACGATCTGGTCGTACAAGTCCCTGCACGAGGTCGGCACCCGCAACCCCGGCGGCCTCGACATCCCCGGCAACCTCGCCTTCCTGCTCGGCCTCACCTCGCTGCTCACCGGCATCACCTACGGCATCCAGCCCTACGGCGACTCCTCGACCGGCTGGTTCAACCCCTGGGTCGACGCCGCGCTGATCGCCGGCATCGTCCTGCTCGCGGTCTTCGTGTGGATCGAGCTGAGGGCCAAGGCGCCGATGTTCGAGCTGCGGCTGTTCAAGATCCGGAGCTTCGCCTCGGCGATCTTCGCGGGCCTGCTCGCCTCGGTCGGCCGCGGCGGCCTGCAGTTCATGCTGATCATCTGGCTGCAGGGGATCTGGCTGCCGCTTCACGGCTACTCCTACGAGGAGACGCCGTTCTGGGCGGGCATCTACCTGCTGCCGCTCACGGCCGGCTTCCTGCTGTCCGGCCCGATCTCCGGCACCCTGTCCGACCGCTGGGGGGCGCGCTCCCTCTCGACCTGGGGCCTCGTGCTCACGGCCGCCACGTTCGTCGCGCTGCTGCTCATCCCGGTGGACTTCAACTACCTCGTTTTCGCGGTCATCACGTTCCTGAACGGGATCGGATCCGGCATGTTCGGCGCGCCGAACCGCGCGACGATCATGAACAGCGTCCCCGCGAACCAGCGCGGCGCCGCCTCCGGCATGGCCGGCACGGTGCTGAACGCGGGGTCGTCGCTCTCGATCGGCATCTTCTTCTCGCTGATGGCCGCCGGACTGGCGGGCTCGCTGCCCAAGGCGCTCAGCTCCGGCCTGACGAGTCATCACGTGCCCGCGGCGGCCGCGGGCCAGATCGCGAACGTGCCGCCGGTCGGCAGCCTCTTCGCCGCCTTCCTCGGCTACAACCCGATCCAGACGCTGCTCGCCCCGACCGGGATCCTCGGGCACCTGCCGAAGGCGGATGTGACCGCCCTCACCGGCAAGGAGTTCTTCCCCAATCTCATCTCCGGTCCCTTCCACGACGGGCTCGTGATCGTGTTCCTGGCGGCGGCGATCATGTCCGTCATCGGTGCCGTCGCGTCCTTCGTCGGGGGCAAGCGGTTCGTGTACGCGGACGACGTCGAGGCGGCCGTCGCCCCGCAGGCCGAGGACCACGCCCACCACGTCGCGGTCGCGCACGCGCAGCACCGGGCTGCGGCGAAGGCCGATGAGCCGGAGCCGAGCAGGCGCCGATGAACGGGGACCTGGCGCAGCGGCTGGCCTTCGTCGTCGGGATGATCAACCGGCGGCTCCGGCCGCCGGGCGACGCCCTCACCCACGTCGCGGTCTCCGCGCTCTCCTCGATCTCACGGGCGGGCACCGTCCGCCCGGGAGACCTCGCCAGGATCGAGGGCATCGCCGCGCCGGGCATGACCCGGCTCGTGGCGGACCTCGAGCAGCGCGGCCTCGTGGAGCGGCGCCCGGACGCGGACGACCGGCGCTCCACGCTCATCCGGCTCACCGCGGCGGGCGAGCACGAGCTGACCGCGGCCAGGGAGTCCCGTGCGGCCTGGGTCGCCGGCCTCCTCGCCGACCTGCCCGCCGACGACCTCGCCGCGGTGGACCGGGCGGTCGGCGCGCTCGAGCGGGCCCTGCTCGCCGCCACCCCCGCGCCGCCCGCCCGCACGGCGGATCGCGCCTGAGCGCTAGGCGGCCTCCACCCGCACCGCGAGCGAGTCGACGCGGTCCCTGATGCGGTCGTCCGCCGTCCACGCCGCCTGCACCCCCGCGAGCATCGCCTGGAGGGCGTCGCCCGGCAGGGCGGCCCGGATCCGGAGCACGACGCGCACCTCGGCACCCTCGAGGGTGCAGCGCGGGTCGCCGGGCCCGACCGCGACGGCCGCGACCGCGGGCTCCGCCGCGACTCCGGCGCGGAGCGCGGCGAGCACGTCGCCGTCCTCCCACGCCGGCGTCCACGCCCGGCCGCGCGCCAGGGCCTCCACGGCGCCGCGGCGCAGGCCGAAGAGCGTCGGCGAGCCCGGGTCGATCACCACCAGCTCGGTGCCGTCGCCCGCCGCGCCGAGCGCCACCTGGCGCGCGGGGGCCGGCACGGGCCGGGCGGCCGGGTTCCAGGCCGCCATCGCGGCGGCGGACGAGAACGCCGGGAGCACGCGCCGGCCGTCGGGTCCCGCCACCGTCACCAGCGCCAGCTCCGCCTTGGGCCCACGCTCGCCGGTTCCGGCGCGACGCGCAGCGGCGTGACGGCCGTGCGAGTGGGGATTGTCCACTGTGCGCCCCTCGTGCTCGCCCGCCTCGCCGAGGCCCGCGAGCAGCGGCACGAGCTGCCGGACGTCCTGCAGCGCTGCGACGACCGCCTCCGGACCCACGCGGCCGGCCGTGAACGCGGCGTGCGCCGCGAGGAAGGCCGGCGGTGCGGATCCGTCGTCGGCCGACCAGGCGCTCGTCGACGCCTCGAAGGTGCGGCCGGCGAAGGGCCGTCCCGCGGAGTCGGCGCGGCTCACTCCGTGGCGACCGCGAGCGCCTCGACGAGGGTGAAGCGGCCGGCGTAGAGCGCCTTGCCCACGATCGCGCCCTCGAGGCCCTCGTCCGTGAGCGAGCGGAGCGCCCGCAGGTCGTCGAGGCTCGAGACGCCGCCGGAGGCGACGACGGGCTTGCCCGTGGCCCGCAGCACGCTCCGGAGCAGCTCGAGGTTCGGCCCGGCGAGGGTGCCGTCCTTGTGCACGTCGGTGACGACGTAGCGCGCGCAGCCGGCCCGCTCGAGGCGCTCGAGCACGTCGAAGAGGTCCCCACCCTCGCTGGTCCAGCCGCGGGCGGCGAGCGTCGTGCCGCGCACGTCGAGGCCCACGGCGATGCGCTCGCCGTAGACGGCGATCGCCTCCGCCGTCCAGTCCGGGTCCTCGAGCGCCGCGGTGCCGATGTTCACCCGGTGCGCTCCGGTGGCGAGGGCCCGCTCGAGGCTTGCGTCGTCGCGGATGCCGCCGGACAGCTCGATGCGCACGTCGGGCACCTCGTCGATCACGGCCTGGAGCACCGCGGCGTTGTCCCCGCGGCCGAAGGCGGCGTCGAGGTCGACGAGGTGGATCCACGCGGCGCCCTGGCGCGCCCAGTCGAGGGCCGCCTCCACCGGGTCGCCGTAGGCGGTCTCGCTGCCCGCCTCGCCCTGCACGAGGCGGACGGCGCGTCCTCCCGCCACATCGACGGCGGGCAGCAGCTCGAGCGGACGGGCGAGCGGATCGGTCACAGGGTCTCCAGCCAGTTGGCGAGCAGGCGGATGCCGGCGTCGCCGGACTTCTCGGGGTGGAACTGCGTCGCGGACAGCGTCCCGTTCTCGACCGCGGCGACGAACGGCCCGCCGTGGTCGGCCCACGTGACGAGCGGCGCGGCGCGGCGCGGATCGTCGGGCATCGTCCAGGCCCGGGCGGCGTAGGAGTGGACGAAGTAGAAGCGGTCGTGCTCGATCCCGGCGAAGAGCCGGGTGCCCTGCGGCGCCCGCACCTCGTTCCACCCCATGTGGGGCAGCACGGGGGCCTCGAGCCGCTCGACCGTGCCGGGCCACTCGCCGAGCCCCTCGGTGACCCCGTCGCCCTCGACGCCGCGCTCGAAGAGCACCTGCATGCCCACGCAGATGCCGAGCACCGGGCGTCCGCCGGCGAGGCGCCGCTCGATGACCTCGGGCCCACGCGCGGCGCGGAGCGCGGCCATGACGGCGCCGAACGCGCCGACGCCGGGCACCAGCAGGCCGTCGGCCGCCGCGGCGACCGCGCGGTCGGCGGTGAGGCGCACGTCCGCGCCCGCGGCCTCCAGCGCCTTCACGGCGGAGTGGACGTTGCCGCTGCCGTAGTCGAGCACCGCGACCGACGGTCGCGTCACAGCGCCCCCTTCGTGGAGGGCACGCCGGACACGAGGGGGTCGGCGGCCTTCGCCGCGCGGAAGGCCCGGGCGAACGCCTTGAACTCGCTCTCGGCGATGTGATGCGGGTCCCGGCCGGCCAGGACCTGCACGTGCACGGTCATGGCGGCGTTCACCACGATCGACTCGAGCACGTGCCGCACCATCGACCCCGTGAAGTGGCCGCCGATCAGGTGGAGCTCGAACCCGGCCGGCTCGCCGCCGTGCACCAGGTAGGGGCGACCGGACAGGTCGACGGCGGCCCGCGTCAGGGCGTCGTCGAGCGGCACGGTGGCGTCGCCGAAGCGGCTGATGCCCCGCTTGTCCCCGAGCGCCTCGCGGATCGCCCCGCCGAGCACGATGCCGACGTCCTCGGCGGTGTGGTGCACGTCGATCGCCGTGTCACCCGATGCGGTGACCGTGAGATCGGTCAGGGAGTGCTTCGCGAAGGCGGTGAGCAGGTGGTCGAGGAACGGCACGGTCGTGGCGATGCGCGCCTCGCCGGTGCCGTCGAGGTCGAGCGAGAGCTCGACGGACGACTCGCTCGTGGCGCGCGACGTCGTGGCGGTGCGGGCGCCGGTCATGCGCGGGATCCTACCGGCGCGCGTCCGGCGACCTCGGCGAGCGCGGTCAGGAACGCGTCCGTCTCGGCGGCCGTGCCCGCCGAGACGCGCAGGCAGCCGGGGATGGCGAGGTCGCGGATGAGCACGCCCCGGTCCAGGAGCGCGCGCCACAGGGTCGCGGGCTCCTCGACGCCGCCGAAGAGCACGAAGTTCGTCCAGCTCGGCCACACGCGGTACCCGAGGTCCGTGAGGCCGCGAGCGGTGCGGTCGCGCTGCACGCAGATCTCGTCGACCATCCGCAGCATCTCCCCCGCGTGCGCGAGCGCGCCGAGGGCCGCCGCCTGCGTGAGCGCGGACAGGTGGTACGGCAAGCGCACGAGGCGCATGGCGTCGCAGACGGCCGGATCCGCGGCCAGGTAGCCGACCCTGGCGCCCGCGAACGCGAACGCCTTGCTCATCGTCCGGGACACGATCAACCGCTCACGCCCGGGCAGGAGGGTCAGGGCCGAGGGCACGTCCTTCGGCATGAACTCGCCGTATGCCTCGTCGACGAAGACGATGCCGTCCGTCGCGTCGTACGCCGCCGCGATGGTCTCGAGCGGCACCGGGGTGCCGGTCGGGTTGTTCGGTGCGCAGAAGAAGACGAGGTCGGGCCGCTCGCGCTCGACGGCCGCGACCGCGGTGGCCGGGGAGATGGTGAAGTCGGGGTCCCGCTCGGCGGTCACCCACGTGGTCGACGTCGACGCGGCGATGATCGAGTGCATGCTGTAGGTCGGCGGGAAGCCGAGGACCCGGCGGCCGGGGCCGCCGAACGCGAGCAGCACGTGCTGGATCACCTCGTTCGACCCGTTGGCCGCCCAGATCCACGAGGCGTCCAGGCCGTGCCCGAGATAGCCGGCGAGGGCCTCGCGGAGGGCCGTGAACTCGCGGTCGGGGTAGCGGTTCACCTGCTGCAGGGCCACGCGGATGCGGGCGAGGATGTCGTCGGCCACGTCGTCGGGCACCGGGTGGGTGTTCTCGTTGACGTTCAAGGCGACGGGCACCGTGAGCTGCGGCGCGCCGTACGCCGTGCGCCCGACGAGATCGGCGCGGAGCGGCAGGTCGGCGAGAGTCGTCACCCGACCATTCTCGCAAGCGCCGCCGCGGGACGGCTCAGCGGGCGAGATCGGCGGGCACGACGAGCCGCGCCCCGGCCTGCACCGCCGCGCCGCGCAGGCCGTTCGCCCGCTCGAGCTCCGCCACGACGTCGCGCGGGTCGCTGCTCGGCGCGAGACGCTCGGCGAGGGACCAGAGCGAGTCGCCGGTACCGACGACGACGGTGCGCTGCACGGCGGGCTCCGCCTGGGCGAACGGGGTGGAGGTGACGACGAACGCGGAGCTGAGCGCGAGCACTGCGGGCAGCACGACGAGCACGACCCGGCCACGGCGCGTGAGCCGCAGCCGGCGACGCGGCGCGGATCCGGCCCGGTGGGCCACGACGACCCGTCCGGCGCCCGGCGCGGCGGGCACGGCGCGGGCGACGGGGATCCGCTGCGCGCAGACCGCGCCGCCTCGCACCGTCGTCCGGCGGGCGGCCACCGGCGCGTACTCGATCCAGTCGTTCTCCACGGTGATCACGGCCGCTCCCCCTTCGTCGATGGCTCCGTCCCGGCGCGCATCGAACATACGTTCGAAGTGCTCCCGGTGCAAGCATCTTCGAAGACGGGTCCGACACCGCCCGGCGGTGCATCGAACGCATCTTTGAGTTCCGGCCGGAACGCCGGTATCATCGGGCGCGACACAGCCTCTCGCGCCCGCGGGGAGGCGCCTGGAGGAACCCGTGGCCGAGCAGCCCGAGACCCGAGCCGTCGGCACGCGCCGCCGCCGTTCGCTGAGCGACAAGCAGATGGCGATCCTCGAGGTGATCCAGCGCTCCGTGGCGAGCCGCGGCTACCCGCCGAGCATGCGCGAGATCGGCGACGCGGTCGGGCTGGCGTCGCTCTCGAGCGTCACGCACCAGCTGAAGCAGCTGGAGCTCTCCGGCTACCTGCGCCGCGACCCGAAGCGTCCCCGCGCGCTCGAGGTCGTCATCGGGGTGCCGATGTCGGAGTCCGAGACGCCGTCGACCGTGCCGGTGGGCGACGCGGCGATGGTGCCGCTCGTCGGCCGGATCGCCGCGGGCGTGCCGATCACGGCCGAGCAGCAGATCGACGAGGTCTTCCCCCTCCCGCGCCAGCTGGTGGGCAAGGGCGAGCTCTTCATGCTCAAGGTCGTCGGCGAGTCGATGATCGACGCGGCGATCTGCGACGGCGACTGGGTCGTCGTCCGGTCGCAGCAGACGGCCGAGAACGGCGAGATCGTCGCCGCCATGCTCGACGGCGAGGCGACGGTGAAGGTCCTCCGGCAGCGCGACGGGCACACCTGGCTGCTGCCGCGCAACAGCGCGTTCGAGCCGATCCTCGGCGACGACGCCCAGGTGCTCGGCAAGGTCGTCGCGATCCTGCGGGCGGTCTGAGCCCGGTCATCCCGCCGGAAGCGTGTTGACGGGGTGCTCCCCCGTCGCCCAGAGGTACTGCACGGCGTGGGCGCGGTAGGGCGACCATGCCCGCGACCGCGCCTCCAGCGCCGCCCGCCGGTCCGGGAGCCCGAGGCGGCGCGCGGCCAGCACGACGCCGAGATCGGTCGCGAGGAAGGCGTCCGCGTCGCCCAGCGCGCGCAGGAGGACGGTGTCGGCCGTCCACGGCCCCACCCCCGGCAGCGTCAGCAGCGCGTCCCGCACGGCGGCCGGCGGCGCAGCGAGGTCGACCGCCCCCGACGCGAGCGCGTCCGCGACGGCGAGCACCGTGCGGCGGCGGGACTCCGGCATCCGGAGCACCTCACGGGCAGCGGCGGCGCGACGCACGAGAGCGCCGGCCGGCGGGAACAGGTGCGTGAGACCGCCGGCCGGATCCGCGACCGGCTCCCCCAGGGCAGCGACGAGGCGGCCGGTGAGCGTCCGTGCGGCGGCCGTCGCGATCTGCTGGCCCAGCACGGCCCGCAGCACCATCGCCGCCGGATCGAGGGTGCCGGGCACACGCCTGCCCGGAGCGGCCGCGACGAGCGGGGCGAGGACCGGATCCGCGGCGAGCACCGCGCCCATCCGCGCCGGATCGAGGTCGAGGTCGAGCAGCCGGGCGGTGCGGCGGAGCGCCTCGGCCTCGTCGGCCGGGTCGGCCAGGAGCAGCTCGACGTCGAGGTGCTCGTCGGCGGGCGGCCCCACGGCGACGACGGCGGGCCCGCCCGGGAGGCGGACGGCGGCCCGGTAGCGGCCGTCGCGCCACTCCTCGACGCCCGGCACCGCGGTCGCGGCGAGGTGCCCGAAGAGGTTGGAGGGCTCGAGCGGCGGCCGGAAGGGCAGCCGGTGGCGCAGCCGGAGCACGTCAGACGGCGGCGAGGCCGAAGCGGCGCCGGTACGCCTGCGGGCTGGTGCCGAGCACGGCGTTGAAGTGGGCGCGCAGCACCCCCGACGCCCCGAACCCGACCTCGCGGGCGACCTCGTCGACGGAGAGATCCGCCGTCTCCAGCAGGTGCTGGGCCCGGCGCAGGCGCTGGCGCACGACCCACGCGGCGGGCGTCGCGCCGGTCTCCTCGCGGAACCGTCGGGCGAAGGTGCGCGGCGACATGAGGGCGCGCCGGGCGAGCGCCTCGACGGACAGGTCCTCCGTGAGGTTCGCCTGCGCCCAGTCGAGCAGCGGGGCGAGCGAGTCCGCCTCGCGCTCCGGCACGGGCAGCGCGATGTACTGCGCCTGCCCGCCGTCCCGCTGCGGGGGCACGACCATCCGGCGGGCGATGGCGTTCGCGGCCGCCGCGCCGAGCTCCCGGCGGACGATGTGCAGCGACGCGTCGATGCCGGATGCGGTGCCCGCGGAGGTCACGATGCGGTCGGACTCGACGAAGAGCACGTCGGGGTCGACGCGCGTGGCGGGGAAGGCGGCCTGGAGGCGCGCCGCGTGCATCCAGTGGGTCGTGCTCGGCCTGCCGTCGAGCAGTCCGGCAGCCCCCAGCACGAATGCGCCGCTGCAGACGCTCAGCACCCAGGCGCCACGGGCGTGCGCCGCCCGGAGCACCTCCAGGAACCGCGGGTCGGCCCGCTCCCCCGCCTCGACCGCCGGCACGGCGACGAGATCGGCGTCCGCGGCGTCCTCGAGGCCGCGCTCCACCGTCAGGGTGAGCCCGTGGCGGAAGGCGAGCGCCCCCGGTTCGGCGGTGACGACGGCGAAGTCGATCGGCGGGACCCCGTCCGCGGTGCGGTCGATCCCGAAGACCTCGCAGAGCACGCCGAACTCGAACGGCGCCATCGTGGGCACCGCGAGCACGGCCACCTTCCTCAGCATGCGACCAGTCTGGCAGGAAACCGGCGATCTTCGCCTTCCTGCCACTTCTGGCAGGATCGGTGCGGCCGTACCGTTTCCGCCATGATCCTGCTGCTGCCGGTCCTGGTCCTGCTCGCCGCGGTGGGCGTCGGCGCGACGCTCCGGGCCGTGCGGACCGACGGATACGGGCCGAGGCCCGCGCGGGGCGATCGGTTCACCGACCCGCGACGGGCCCCCTAGCCTCCCGCGCCGCCTCAGACGAGGTAGGGCTCGAGCGCCGCCCTCTCCCCGTCGCCCACGAGCGCGTTGATCCGCGTCCCCGCCTCCTCGTAGACGGTCGCGAGCACGCGGCCGCGGTCGTGGAGCATCGAGACGAGGTCTCCCCGGTCGAACGGGACCACCGCGGTGATCTCGTGCGCGGGCAGCGGCAGCAGCGCGCCGATCGTGGCGAGCAGCTCGGGAACCCCCTCCCCCGTGCGCGCGGAGACGAACGCGGCCGTCGGCTCCAGGCCGCGCAGCACCATCCGGGTGGCGTCGTCGACGAGGTCGGCCTTGTTGAAGACCACGAGCTCGGGCACGTCGGACGCGCCCACCTCGGCGATCACCTGGCGGACGGTGGCGAGCTGCCCGGCGGGGTCCGTCGTGCCGGCGTCGACGACGTGCAGCACGAGGTCCGCGCCCTCGACCTCCTCGAGGGTCGAGCGGAACGCCTCGACGAGCTGGTGCGGCAGGTTCCGCACGAAGCCGACGGTGTCGGTCAGCGTGTACGGCCTGCCGTCGGGCGTCTCGGTGCGGCGCACCGTGGTGTCGAGGGTGGCGAAGAGCGCGTTCTCGACGAGGGCGCCCGCCCGCGTGATGCGGTTGAGCAGGCTCGACTTGCCCGCGTTCGTGTACCCGGCGATCGCGACCGAGGGCACACCGGTGCGCTCGCGGTTCTGCCGCTTGACGGCGCGCGCGGGCGCCATGTCGCCGATCTCGCGGCGCAGCTTCGCCATCCGGGAGTGGATGCGCCGGCGGTCGAGCTCGATCTTCGTCTCACCGGGACCGCGGGAACCCATGCCTGCACCGGCGCCGCCGACCTGGCCGCCCGCCTGGCGGGACATCGACTCGCCCCAGCCGCGCAGGCGCGGGAGCAGGTACTGCAGCTGCGCGAGCTCGACCTGGGCCTTGCCCTCGCGGCTCTTGGCGTGCTGGCTGAAGATGTCGAGGATCACCGCGGTGCGGTCGATGACCTTGACCTTCACGACGTCCTCCAGCGCGCGCCGCTGGCTCGGGGCGAGCTCCGTGTCGGCGATGACGGTGTCGGCGCCGACGCTCCGCACGACGTCGCGGAGCTCCTCCGCTTTGCCGCTGCCGAGGATGGTGGTGGGGTCGGGATGCGGCCGGCGCTGCAGCAGGCCGTCGAGCACGACCGCACCCGCCGTCTCGGCGAGGGCGGCGAGCTCGCGCAGCGACTGCTCCGCCTCGCCCTGGCCGCGGCTGTAGACGCCGATCAGCACGACCCGCTCGAGCCGCAGCTGCCGGTACTCGACCTCGGTGACGTCCTCGAGCTCCGTGGAGAGCCCGGTGACGCGGCGGAGCGCTTGGCGCTCCTCGAGATCGAACTGCTCACCGTCGAAGTCGCGCGCGTCGAAGCCGCTGCCGGCGGTGGAGTTCATGGTGTCCGTCACGAAGGACCTTTCGATGTTGGTTGAATTCATGTCATGGCCGACGAGCACTACTTCAGTGCCCGACCGAGCTCGGAGGAGCGCCCGAGGACGATCCGCGTCACGCTGGCGGGGCGATCGCTCGAGCTGACGACCGCCGGCGGCGTGTTCAGCCCGGAGCGGCTGGACGCCGGCACGGCGGTCCTGCTGTCGCGGGTGCCCGCACCGGCGACGTCCGGGGCCGTGCTCGACCTCGGGTGCGGATGGGGTCCGATCGCGATCGCGATGGCGCTGCGTTCTCCTCAGGCGGATGTGTGGGCGGTGGATGTGAATGAGCGCGCCCTCGCGCTCACTGCCGCGAATGCCCGGATCGCCGGCATCAGAGTCAATAGCGCATCGCCCCAGGATATTCCGGCGGGGCTGCGGTTCGCCACCATCTGGTCCAACCCGCCGATCCGCATCGGCAAGCCGGCGCTGCACGCGCTGCTCGAGCAGTGGCTGCCGCGGCTCGCGCCCGGCGGCACCGCCTGGCTCGTGGTCGCGAAGCAGCTCGGCGCGGATTCGCTGCAGGCGTGGATCGCCGAGCGCTTCGCCGCGGACGGGCTGACCGTGCGGCGCGCGGCGACCGACCGGGGCTACCGGGTGCTCGAGGTGAGCGCGGCCGGGTCCACCTCGCCGGAGTAGACGAGCTCCGCCGGCCCGGCGAGCTCCACGTGCTCGCCGTCCTCGCCCGGCAGCATCCGCACGCCCAGCTCGCCGCCGGGCACGGTGACGCGCCAGGCGGACGGGGCGGCCCTGCCGGCCCAGTGCCGCACCGCGAGCGCCGCGGCCGCCGCGCCGGTGCCGCAGGAGAGGGTCTCCCCGCTGCCGCGCTCGTGCACCCGCATCCGGATCCGGCCCGCGCCGCCCTGCACCAGCGGGTCCGCCGGATGCACGAGCTCGACGTTGGCGCCCTGCGCCGGCTCCGGCTCGAGGCGCGGCGGGCGGGAGAGGTCGGCGGCGTCGAGCTCCTCGCCGTCGGCGAGCGCCACGACGACATGGGGGTTCGGGACGGTCACGGCGAGACCCGGCCGCGGGACCTGCACGCCTGGCACCTCGACGACCACGTCGGCGTCGCCGAGCGTGTAGGGGCCGAGGTCCACCGCGAAGCCGTCCTCGCTGCGCCGCACGGGACGCACGCCGCCCCGCGTGACGATCCGGAGCGCCCCGCCGTCGTCGAGCGTCGCGAGCCCCTCGGCGAGCAGGAACGCCGTGAAGACACGGATGCCGTTGCCGCACATCTCCGCGGCCGAGCCGTCGGCGTTGCGGTAGTCCATGAACCAGACCGCATCGGGGTCGCCGGCGGCGATCGCGGCGCCCTCCGGGTCGGCGGCCGCGCGGACCGCGCGCAGCACCCCGTCCGCGCCGATCCCGAAGCGGCGGTCGCAGATGCGGGCCACCTCGCTCGGGGCGAGGTCGCGCTCGCAGTCCGGGTCCGCCACGAGCACGAAGTCGTTCCCGGTGCCGTGGCCCTTGCTGAAGCGGAGTCCGGCCATGCGGGAAGCCTACGGGGACGATGCCGCGGCCTCGGCCGCCCGCAGCGCGGCGAGCACCGCCGCCGCTCCGCCGGGCGCGGCGCCGTCGATGCGGAGGGCGCCGTCGTCCCGGCCGAACCACGCGCGCTGTCGCCGCACCATCCGCCAGGTGAGGCGGATGGTCTCCTCGACCGCCTCGTCGGTCGTCATCGTGCCGCGCAGGACCGCGAGGGCCTGCGCATAGCCGACCGCCCTGGCCGCGGTGGTCGCCTCGGCGAGACCCTCCGGCAGCAGCCCGCGGACCTCCTCGAGGAGGCCGTACGCCCACATGCCGCGCGCCCGGTCGGCGAGCCGCGGCTGGAGGACCGCCGTCTCCACGTCCACGGTGACGCGCACGGCGGGCGTCCACCACGCACCCTGGTCGGGCAGGGAGGCCGCGTAGGGCCGGCCGGTGAGGGTCACGACCTCGAGGGCGCGGATCACCCGGCGGAGGTTGCCGGAGGGGATCCGTCCGGCGGCGACGGGGTCGGCCTCCGCGAGACGGCGCCAGAGCGCGTGGGGGCCCAGCTGGTCGGCTTGTTGCTCTTGGTCGGCCCGCAGCTCGGGGTCGGTCGCCGGTAAGTCGTGCTCTTTCAGCACCGCCTCGACGTAGAGACCGGAGCCGCCCACGAGCAGCGGGACCGCCCCGCGCGCCTCGATGTCGCGGATCGCGGCGCGGGCCGCGTCCCGGTAGACGGCGACGGATGCGGTATCGGTGACGTCCCAGAGGTCGAAGCAGTGGTGCGGGATGCCGCG
>JBQCCU010000061.1:0-2087 GCA_051961935.1 Amnibacterium sp.
CGCAGACCTCCCTGCTCAGCCGGCTCGACCGCGACGGGCCGCGGACGGCCAGCGAGCTCGCCGCCGCCGAGGGGGTCCGGCCGCAGTCGGTCGCGGCATCGATCGCGACGCTGGAGGAGCGCGGCTTCGTGACGCGCCGACCCGACCCCGACGACGGCCGCCGCCAGACGGTCTCGCTGTCGCCCTCCGGCCGGACGCTGCTCGACAGCACCCGCGCCGCCGGCGAGGAGTGGCTCGCCCGCGCGCTGCACGAGCGCCTCGGCGAGGACGAGCGCGCCACGGTCATCGCGGCGATGGGCCTGCTCGACCGGATCAGCAGCCGGTGACCGCCGCCCTCCACCGACTGAGCCCGAACGCGGACGCCGCGCCCGACCGCTTCGACCGCCGCCTGATCCCGCCGATGATCCTCGGCGCGATCCTCAACCCGATCAACTCCTCGATGATCGCGGTCGCCCTCATCCCGATCGGTGTCGCGCTCGGGGCGCCGCCGTCGCAGACCGCGTGGCTCGTCTCGGGGCTCTACCTCGCCACGGCGATCGGCCAGCCGGTGGTGGGCCGCCTCGTCGACCTCTACGGCGCCCGGCGGCTGTTCCTCGTCGGCGCGACGCTCATCGGCGTCGGCGGGCTGGTCGGCGCGCTGGCCCCGTCGATCGGGGTGCTCGTGCTGGCGCGTGTGCTGCTCGGGCTGGGCACGTGCGCGGGCTATCCGGCGGCGATGACGCTCATCCGCAACGAGGGGCGCCGCACCGGGCAGGACCGCCCCGCCGCGGTCCTCACGGTGCTCGCCATCGCCACGCAGACCATCGCGGTGATCGGCCCGTCGCTCGGCGGCCTGCTCATCGCGCTGGGCGGCTGGCGCGCCACCTTCGCCCTCAACGTGCCGCTCGCGATCGCCTGCCTCGTGCTCGGCTGGTGGGTGCTGCCGAAGGCGGATGCGGCGTCCGCCGCACGGCGCTCGCTCGACGCGGCCGGCATCCTCCTCTTCGCGGTCACGCTCTCGGCGCTGCTGCTCTTCCTCATGGATCCGCACGTGGCGCGCCTGTGGCTCGTCGGCGTCGCGGCGCTCGCGGGGGCGGGGTTCGCGCTGCGCGAGCTCCGCACCGCCGATCCGTTCATCGACGTGCGCGTCTTCGCGGGCAACGGCCCCCTGCTCGCCACGTACGCCCGGGCGCTCTTCGCCGCGACCGTCTCCTACGCCTTCCTCTACGGCTTCACCCAGTGGATGGAGGACGGGCGTGGCCTCAGCGCCCAGGTGACGGGCCTCGTGCTGCTGCCGACGTTCGGCATCGGTGTGCTCGTCTCTTCGACCACGGGCCGCCGGCCGGAGGTGTGGGCGAAGCTCGTCGTGGGGGCGGTCGCGCAGGTCGTGGTGTGCGCGGCGCTGCTCGTGCTCACCGGTGCCTCGCCCGTGTGGCTGCTCGTCGCGGTCGGGGCGGTGCTCGGCCTGCCGCAGGGGCTCGTGAACCTCGCGAACCAGAACGCGCTCTACCAGCAGGCGGACCCGGAGCGGATCGGCGCATCCGCGGGCCTGCTGCGCACGTTCGTCTACCTCGGCGCGATCCTGTCGTCGTCGATGAGCGGGCTCTTCTTCGGCCGCACCGCGAGCACGCGCGGGCTGCACGACCTCGCCTGGTTCATGCTCGCCTCCGCCGGGGTGCTGCTCGTGCTCACGCTCGCCGACCGGTCGCTGCGCCGGGTCGGGCTCGCCGCGCGGGCGTGAACGCGGCCGCCCGTACCCTGGAAGGCATGCCCGAGAACACCGTCGCCGACGCGCGCCCCCAGGTCCGTCCGGCGACCGAGGGCTGGCAGCAGGCCAAGGACCCCGAGGGCCGGCCGCTGCTGCAGTTCGCGTCGCCGAAGCGCGGCAAGCCGCCCGTGCACCTCGCCGACCTGACCCCCGAGCAGCGGAAGGCGAAGCTCGTCGAGCTCGGCCTGCCGGCGTTCCGCGCGAAGCAGATCGCGACGCACTACTTCACCCACTTCACCTCCGACCCGGCCGCGATGACGGACCTCCCGGCCGCGAACCGCGAGGAGCTCGTCCGCGGGCTGCTGCCCGAGCTGATGACCGAGGTGCGGCGGTTCACCAC
>JBQCCU010000062.1:0-4732 GCA_051961935.1 Amnibacterium sp.
GAGGAGGCCGAGGCGTGGGAGGCGCTGGGGCGGCTGGTCGATGCGCGCCGGGTCGCGCTCGCGGGTGAGGTGGCGTGGCGGTCCCGGCCGCAGCTCGGCGAGTCGTCGCTGGCGCGCCGCCAGGGTGAGCGGGACGCCGCCGACCTGCTCGCCAGGCAGCTGCGGATCGGCCGGTTCGAGGCCAAGCGCCGCACCGCGCTCGGACTCCGGGTCCGCTCGAGGCTGACCCTCGCCGGTGAGGAGGTGCCGGGCCGGTGGCCGCACGTGGGGGCGGCACTCGCCGCGGGCGCGATGGGGGTGGAGTCGGCGCGGGTGATCGTGGAGGCCCTCGGCGCAGTCGCCCGGCGGGTGAGCGGCGAGGACCTCGAGGTCGCCGAGCGGCAGCTGGTGGCGAACGCGGCCGAGGTCGGGCCGGACCTGCTGCGTGAGCAGCTCGGCCCCTGGGTGGCGTACCTCGACCCCGACGGCGCGAAGCCGGCCGAGGAGGAGGCGCACCGCAACCGGGGCCTCCGCGTCGGGCGGGAGGGCAAGGACGGGATCACCACCACGACGTTGAAGACGGCAGGTGAGGCCACCGCGATCCTCCGGGCCGTGCTCGAGGCAGGCCGCCGGAAGGTCCTGTTCGTCCGGGAGAGCGCGGAGGACTGCGAGGACGACACCGAATGGCGCGAAGCCGACGGCGACCAGCGGACGCGCTCGCAGGTGGACCACGACACGGTGATCGCCATCCTTCGGGCCGGGCTCCGCGCGGACGCCGAGAGCGCGAGCAGCACCGCGGTGGAGCCCGAGGTGATCGTGCACGTGAAGGCGGAGGATCTCGCAAAGGGCGCTGGATGCGGCTGGATCGACGGCGTCGCCGGTCGGCTCTCGATCCCATCGGTCGAACGGTTGCACTGCGCCGGCTCGACCCGCATCGTGGTCACCGGGGAGGACGGGGAACCCCTTTACCTGGGCAGGAAGAAGCGCCTCTTCTCACGCGCGCAACGCCGCGCGTTGGCAGCCCGCGACGGGGGCTGCGCATGGCCCGGCTGCACCGCACCGGTCGCCTGGACCGAAGGGCACCACATCAGATGGGTCAAACGCGACTAGGGGAAGACCGACATCGACAACGGTGTCCTGCTGTGCTCCTACCACCACCACCTGATCCACTCGAGTGACGAGTGGGAGATCCGCCTCCACCACAAGGCACCCCACCTCGTGCCGAAACGCTGGCGCGGCGACCCGTTACCGCGACATCGGATGCAACGCCATCGCATCCACACCACCGATAGCCCACCAGGCCGCGCCGCCTGACCGCCAAACGGGATCCGACTCTTCGAGATCTCGAGGAATGGGGGCGGGCGCTGCCGCTCCCGCTGCAGCGTGCGGAAGGCGCCGCGCCCCCGTCCCCTGCGGAGGTGCTGCAGCACACGAAAGGCACGGCGCGGTGCCAGGCGCTCGGCAGACCCGTACCAGCGGTGGCGCAGGCGCGGCCTCGACGGTGTCCCGGTGACGACGACCGCCCGCCCCACGCCCAGCACGACCACCGGCCGCCCCTCCGGCCGCCAGGAGACCCTCGCGCCGCCCGTGCGGCGCACCTACGCGATCCTGGTCGGGCTCACCGCCCAGTCCGAGCTGATCCAGGCCCTCACCGCCGGCCACTTCGTGAACCAGGAGGGCAAGTCCGCCGACTCCTGGACGGACGTGCACGGACTCGTCGCCTACCCGGTGATGCTGCTCGCGCTCGCCACGGCGATCTTCGCGTTCGTGAAGATGCGCACCACGGTGCCGAAGCTCTGGATCTGGACGGCCCTGCTCTTCGTCGCCGCGGTCTGCCAGTGGCTGTCCGGCCACGCGATCACCACGCTGCACATGGACTGGGTGAGCCCGATCCACGTCGTGCTCGCCTTCCTCATCTGGGGGCTCGCGATGGTGCTCTCCGTGCGCTCGGCGACCCTGCGACGGGTGGCCGACACCGTCGGCGTCTGAGCGGCCGGCGGGAGCCGCCGCGCCGCGTTCTCACCGCCGTCTCACTCCCGTCCCCGATTTGCTGCAGCATCGGGGGAGACGGAGGGACGGTGGCGGATGGCCAGGGTGCTGGTGGTCGAGGACGAGCCGCGGATGCGGTCGCTCCTCGAGCAGCTCCTCGCCGACGAGGGCCACGAGGCCGTGGCGGCCGCCGACGGGGTGCAGGGCCTCGCCATCGCGACGCAGAGCCACATCGACGCGGCCGTCATCGACGTGGGCCTGCCCGGCATGGACGGCTTCGAGCTGTGCCGGCACCTCCGCAAGCACGAGGTGAACGTGGGCGTGCTGCTGCTCACGGCGCGGGACGGGGTCGACGACCGGGTCGCCGGCCTCGACGCCGGCGCGGACGACTACCTCACCAAGCCGTTCGCGCCCGCCGAGCTCGTCGGGCGGCTCCGCGCACTCCTCCGCCGGCAGCAGCGGATGCCCGGGATCCTCTCCGTCGGGAACCTGCAGCTCGACCCCGTCGCCGTGCGCGCCCGCTGCGACGGCCGCGTGCTCGCCCTCAGCGTGAAGGAGTTCTCGCTGCTCCGGGTGCTCGCCTCCCGGGCCGGCGAGGTCGTGCCCCGGGAGGACCTGCTGACCGAGGTGTGGGGTCCGCCGACGCTGTTCGAGGCGTCCCTCGTGGACCAGTACGTGAGCTACGTGCGCAAGAAGCTCGGTGCGGGCGGCGCCTCGGTCGCCATCGGCACCGTCCGCGGCGTCGGCTACCGGCTCGGCGAGGCGGACTGACGTGCTCCGCTCCATCCGCGCCCGCATCACCCTCGGCAGCACCGCGATCGCCGCGCTCGTGCTGCTCGCCCTCGCCCTGCTGCTCGGCGAGCAGTTGCGCCACGTCGCCGGCGCCTCCGTCGCCGCGATGGCGATGGACGACCTGCAGGCGTACGCCGCGGACCTCAGCAACCATCCCGGGGAGATCCCCGATCGGCCCGGGGCCGGCACGCGGATCCTCGTGCTCGCACCCGGGGGCGGAATCGCCGTCGACACACTGCCCGCGGGCCTCGCGCCGCTCGTCCAGCGCACCGCCACGGGCGCGGGGCGCCTGAACCACGCCGGCGTCTCCTACGTGGTGGCGGCGCGGACGGTGGTCAACGCTCGTGGCACGTGGCGCCTCTGGTCGGTGCGCGACACCCGCACGGCGGACGCGGCCCTCGCCGCTTTCGGCCGCGTCGCCCTGCTCGCGATCCCGGTGATCCTCACCCTCGTGGCGCTCGGGTCGTGGTTCCTCGTCACGGCCGCCCCCCGGCCGGTCCATCGGCTGCGCGCCGCGGCCGACCGGATCCGCGGCTCCGGCCGCCCGGGACGGCTGCCGGAGGGCTCCGGGCGGGACGAGCTTGCGGACCTCACCGCGACCTTGAACCGCTTCCTCGAGGCCCAGGAGAGCGCCGTGGAGCGGGAGCGGCGCATGGTCGCCGACGCCAGCCACGAGCTGCGCACGCCGCTCGCGGTGCTGACGACGCGTCTCGACCTCGCGCGGCGGCACGCCGGCGACGCCGCCGCGCTCGAGTCGGCCGTCGTGAGCGCGCAGGCCGACGTCGCCGGGCTGTCCCGGCTCGCCACCCAGCTGCTCGAGCTCTCGGCGCTCGACTCCGACGGCGACCGGGCCGAGTCCACGCCGGTCGGGGACCTCGTCTCGGAGCTGATGGCCGCCGTCGACCGGGCCAGGGCGATCGCACCGGCCGCTGTGCGCGTCGACTTCGACGTCCTCGGGGTGTCCGACGAGAGCGCGACGGTGCCGATCTCCGCCGTGGGGTTCGGGCGCATCGTCGACAACCTCGCCACCAACGCGGTGCGGGCGACGGCCGAGGGCGGGGTGGAGCTCCTGCTCGAGCACGACCCCGGTCGCCTCGTGCTCACCGTCGCCGACACCGGCCGCGGCTTCCCGGAGGACTTCCTGCCGCACGCCTTCGACCGCTTCACCCGCTCGGAGCAGAGCCGGGCGGACGGGAGCGCGGGCAGCGGCATCGGACTCGCCCTCGTGCGCGCACTCGCCGTCGCGGCGGGCGGCCGGGTCGAGCTGCGCAACCGCGAGGGCGGCGGGGCGGAGGCGCGCGTGCTCCTGCCCGTCGCGGAGCGGCAGCCGCCGAACGTGTGAGCCTTCGAATGTGGCGGGCCGCGATCTCACGGCGTCCGCTTCGGGACGGGCCGGAGGGTGGAACCTGGAGGTGATCCGCATCCGAGGACCGACGACCGCGACCGCGCCCACCTGGGTTCCCGCAGCCCGTGAGGAGCGTGGCGCCGCGTTCCGGCGCCGCATGCACGCCGCCGACCTGCTCGTCGCCCTCGCCTGGACGTCGGTGGCCCTGGCCGCCGGGCTCTACCTCGCCTCCGGCGGCCTCGTCACGACGCCGCTGCACACGGCCGCCGGAGCCGTGACGGCGGCCGGGATCGTGGCGGGCCTGGCTGCGACGGATCTGCTGCTGGTCATGCTGGTGCTCGCCGCGCGGGTGCCGCTGATCGACCGCACCTTCGGGCACGACAAGGCCCTCGCCGCGCACCGCCGCATCGGCAAGCCGGCCCTCTACCTGCTGCTCGCGCACGCGGTGCTGCTCACCGTCGGCTACGGGATGAGCGACCGCAGCGGCCCGATCCACGAGACGATCTCGCTGCTCACGAGCGGCCACGACATGCTGCTCGCCTACCTGGGCCTCGCGGTGCTCGTCGGTGTGGTGATCACGTCCCTCGGCGCCGTGCGGCGGCGCTTCGCCTACGAGGCCTGGCACCT
>JBQCCU010000063.1:0-5139 GCA_051961935.1 Amnibacterium sp.
GCGATGGGCGGCCTGCTCGGCGGCAGCACCGAGGTCAGCGCCGCCGTGACCGCGGCGCTGAAGTCGGACGCCTCCGCCTACACCTGGGCCGCGGCCGCGATCGGCTCCCAGAACGCCGCCTCCTACCAGCTCGCGACGGGCCTGGCCGTGATGCCGGTCGGCGGCTTCAACGGCAGCGACCCGTCCCCGACGCTCGCCGCGTTCGAGCAGGACGTCGCCGCGGGCCGGATCCACTGGTTCCTCGGCTCCGGCATGCGCGGCGGGGGCTCGAACGGCGGCTCGGACGCCGCGTCGCAGATCGCCGCGTGGGTGCAGGAGCACTTCACCGCGCAGACGATCGGCGGCGTGACGATGTACGACCTGTCGGGCGCCGCGGCCTCGTCGAGCGCGAACGCCTGACGCCCATCGACTGCGGATTCCCGCCGTCCGAACGCACCGAGACGGCGGGAATCCGCAGTCGACGCATCGCTGTGGAACCGATACCGTCGCGATATGCGGATCCTGATCGTCGGTGCCGGTGGGGTGGGGGACGCGATCGCGAAGATCGCGGCGACCCGGAGCTTCTACGAGGCGGTGGTCGTCTCGGACTACGACGCCTCCCGTGCGGAGCGGACCGTCGCGTGGATCGCCGACCGCCACGGGGCCGACGTCGCCGCCCGGTTCACCACCGCCGGGATCGACGCCTCCGACCCCGACCGCGTCGCCGCGGTGGCCCGCGAGCACGGCGTGACCCACGTGATGAACGCCGTCGAGCCGAAGTTCGTGCCGTCGGTGTTCGCCGGAGCGCTCGCGGCCGGCGCGGACTACCTCGACATGGCGATGAGCCTCTCCGAGCCGCATCCGAGCGACCCGTTCCGGCTCCCCGGCGTCAAGCTCGGCGACGACCAGTTCGAGCAGGCCGGCGACTGGGAGGCCGCCGGTCGGCTCGCCCTCGTCGGCATGGGCGTCGAGCCCGGGCTCTCGGACGTGCTCGCCCGGTACGCGGCCGACCACCTCTTCTCCGAGATCGACGAGCTCGGTACCCGGGACGGGGCGAACCTCGTCGTGCGGAACGAGGCGGGGGAGGAGATCTTCGCGCCGTCGTTCAGCATCTGGACCACGCTCGAGGAGTGCCTGAATCCGCCCGTGATCTGGGAGCAGGACCGCGGCTGGACCACCACCGCGCCGTTCTCGGAGCCAGAGGTCTTCGACTTCCCCGAGGGCATCGGCCCGGTCGAGTGCGTGAACGTCGAGCACGAGGAGGTGCTCCTCATGCCGCGCTGGCTCGACGCGAAGCGGGTCACCTTCAAGTACGGCCTCGGCGCGGAGTTCATCGGGATCCTCCGCACCCTCCGCGACCTCGGCCTCGCCTCCACGGTGCCGCTGCGGGTGCGGAGCGCCGCCGGGCCGGTCGAGGTCGCGCCCCGTGACGTCGTGGCGGCCGCGCTGCCGGATCCGGCGACCCTCGGCCCGCGGATGGAGGGCAAGACCTGCGCAGGCGTGTACGTCACGGGGACCGGCACGGACGGGAAGCCGCGGGCGGTGTACCTCTACCACGTGGCCGACAACGCGGACACGATGCGCGAGTTCGACTCCCAGTGCGTCGTGTGGCAGACCGCGCTGAACCCCGTGATCGCGCTCGAGCTGCTCGCGACCGGCGCCTGGTCGGGGGTGGGCGTGCTCGGCCCTGAGGCGTTCCCGGCCGACCCGTTCCTCGAGCTGATGGCGCGGAGCGCGGCCGACGGCGGCTACGGACAGCCGTGGGGGCTGTCGGAGCGGGAGCCGGTCACCGGATCGTGAGGGTCGCGGTGATCGCGATGGTGACGCAGCACACCACGCCGATCGCCACCAGCACGAGGTTCCAGCGCCACGGGTGACGCTCGGACCAGCGCAGCAGGCTCGGCCGGGTCTGGCGCAGGTCCCCGAGCGTCATCGGGTTCTCGATCGTCTCGAGCAGCACGTCGAAGTGCCGGAGCACGGCGCTCATGTGCTGATCCGTCCACGAGCCGCCGCTCATCCGGAGGCGGGTCCGTTCGGCCCCGTCGACGAGGAAGAGCTGGCGACGGGTCTGCACGCTCTGCGGGTCGTAGAGGGCGAGGGAGAGCGCCGCGGCGACGTCCGCGCGCGACGTGCGCCGGGGGCGGGTGAGCAGGCCGTACTCGATCACGCCCTCCTCGTCGAGGACGAGGCGCGCCCGCGAGAACCGCCAGGCGACGAGCGCCGCGACCACGAGGGTCACGCCGGCGGCGACGGAGACCGGGCCGATGCGGCCGCCGGTGCTCGCGATCGTGAAGGCGGTGGCGTAGACGGGGACGACCGCCGCGATCAGGGATCCGACGATGGGCAGCCAGTAGCGCTGGCGGAAGGGCTGCAGCGTCACCGTGCCGACCGCCCGCGCGGGCGCGAGAGTCGAGCTCATGCCCCGCAGGCTACGGCCGCGGCCTCCGCCTGGCCCAGTCCCCAGAACGGAGCGCATCGCCGACCGGCCTGCGCATCCGCCGCCGATCCCCGCTCGCCCAGGAAACCACCGGGGTGTGCGGATTACCGTGCAAGGATGCAAGGCGTCCCGATGCACGTCCGCCAGCCCGCACTCCGGGTCGCGGTGGTGCCGAGGCGACGCGGCGACGTCGGGCGGTCGCTGCTGGCGGCGGCGGCCGCCGGGCTGTTCTTCGCCGCGATCGCGGACGGCCTCGGCGTCGTGCTGCACCTGCTGGGGGTCATGCCGCTGCTGCCCTGACGCGGCTCAGCCGTGCGGGGTCCGCTCGTGCTCCCGGTGCGCGGCGGGCTCGAGCTGGAACGTCGAGTGCTCGACGGCCACCGGGAAGTGCTCCGCGACGCACGCCTGCAGCCGGTCGAGCATCTCCCGCGTGTGCCCGGACGTGAAGCACTCGTCCTCGAGGATCACGTGCGCCGTGAGCACCGGCAGACCGCTCGCGACGGTGGAGGCGTGCAGGTCGTGCACGTCGAGCACGTGCGCCTGGTCGAGGAGGTGGCTGCGCACCTGCTCCAGGTCGAGGCCGGGCGGGGTGGACTCGAGCAGCACGTCGACGGTCTCGCGCAGCAGGCCGGCCGCCCGCGGCAGGATGAGCGCCCCGATCAGGATCGCCGCGACCGCGTCCGCGCGGAGCCAGCCGGTCGTCGCGAGCACGACCGCGGCGACGATCACGCCGACCGCGCCGAGCGCGTCGTTCAGCACCTCGAGGAACGCGGCCCGCAGGTTGAACGACGCCGAGCGGCCGCCGGCCAGCACCGCCACGGCCGCGCCGTTGCCGAGCAGCGCGAGCACGCCGAAGACGAGCACGCCGCCGCCGTCCACGGCGGGGGGATCGATCAGCCGGCGGATCCCTTCGACGAGCACGAAGAGCCCGACGCCGAGCAGCACGGCCGACTGCGCGGTGGCCGCGAGCACCTCGGCGCGGGCGAAGCCCCACGTGTGCCTGGCGGTGGCGGGCCGGCGGGCGATGCGGGTGGCGGCGAGCGCGACGGCGAGGCCGCCGGCGTCCGCGAGCACGTGCCCGGCGTCGACGAGCAGGGCGAGGCTCCCGGTGAGGGCGGCGCCGACGACCTCCACCGCGAGCAGCACGCCGCTGATGCCGAGGGCGATCGCGAGACGGGGGTGCGCGCCGTCGCCCCCTCCGTGATCGTGACCGTGGCTCATGGGGAATCCCTCCGCGACCATCATCCCCTGCGGTCCTCCACGCGGGAGGGGTCGGGAGCGCCCTGTGGCAACCGCACCGAGACGAAGGTGCACAGTGCACGATCCGTGCAGTATCGTGCACTCATGGATGCAGCGGCGGCGGGGCTGGCCTCGGTGATCGGCGCCCGCGTGCGGCGCGAGCGGCAGGCGCGGCAGTGGACGCTCGACCACCTCGCCGACGTCGCCGGGTTGAGCCGGCGGATGCTCGTCAGCGTCGAGCAGGGGAGCGTGAACCCGAGCGTCGGCACGCTGCTGCGCATCAGCGACGCGCTGGGCGTCGGGCTGCCAGAGCTGGTGGAGCCGCCGCAGCGGGAGCCGCTCACGGTCACGCGGGCGGGCGAGGGCGCGGTGCTCTGGACCGGGGCGGCCGGTGGGCGCGGGCGGCTGGTCGCGGGCACCGTGCGACCCGAGGTGCTCGAGCTGTGGGACTGGACGCTCGGCCCAGGCGACGTGCGGGAGAGCGAGGCGCACGCGCCCGGCACGAAGGAGCTGCTGCAGGTGCAGGAGGGTGCCGTCGAGGTCCGGGTGGGGGAGCAGCGCGAGGTGCTCGGGGCCGGTGACGCGGCCGCCTTCCCCGGCGACGTCGCCCACCGCTACAGCAACGCCGGCGGCTCCGTCGCCCGCTTCGTGCTCGCCGTCTTCGAGCCCGGCGTCGGCGCGCCCCGCCCCGTGGAGGCCGGCGATGCCTGATCGCGCGACGTCGCCGGCCGGCCCACGCGGGAGCGCGCCGTGCTGATCCATCCGTGGGACGCGGCCCTCGATCCCGCCGAGTGGCGCGCCTGGCTCGCGGGCACCGACCGGTTCGGGGTGCTCGCGGTCGGCTCGCTCGATCCTGGCGAGGCGCCCTTCGTGCTGCCCACCCACTTCCCGCTCGCCGGCGACGAGGTGCTGCTGCACCTCGCGCGTCCGAACCCGGTCTGGCCGCACCTCGAGGCGGCCGCGCAGGTGCGGCTCGCCGTCGTCGGCGACTCGGCCTACGTGCCCTCCTACTGGCGCGCGAAGCCGGAGGGCCCCGAGGCGCACGGGGTGCCGACGAGCTACTACGCCTCGGTCCAGCTCGTCTGCCGGCCGACGGTCGTCGACGACCCGCAGGGGAAGGCGGCGATCCTCGCCGCCCAGCTCGAGGACGTGCAGCCGGAGGGACGGCACGCGCCGGTGCTCCCGGGGGCCGAACCGTACGGGCGGATGCTCGCGGGCATCCGGGGCCTGCGGCTGGCGGTCCTCCGGGTCGACGCGAAGTTCAAGTACGACGACCAGAAGCCGGTCGACCACCGGGAGCGCGTGAGCGCCCGGCGCGAGGAGCGCGGGCGCGGTCTCGGCGGCGCCGCGGCCCAGCAGCGCCGACGGCTCACGCGGATCGGTGAGTGGCGGGAGCGGCGGGGTGGCTGACCCGCGGCCCGCGCGGGGCGTCGTGCCGCCGTGGGCGATGGCGATCACCGCGATGCTGTCCGTTCAGCTCGGCT
>JBQCCU010000064.1:0-11950 GCA_051961935.1 Amnibacterium sp.
GGCTACTTCAACCTCGCCTACTACGGCGACCTGGCCTACGGCATCGAGGCAGCCGCCGAGCACTACTTCAGCGTCCGGGCCAAGAACCTCACCCTTTCGCAGGCGGCCCTGCTGGCCGGCCTCGTGCAGGCCCCCAGCGCCTACGACCCGCTCGCGCACCCCGCCCTCGCGTTCAGCCGCCGCGGCCACGTGCTCGAGCGCCTCGCCGCGACCGGCCGGATCAGCGCAGCGCAGGCCGCCGCGTTCGACCGGTCCGGCCTGCAGCTCGCCCGCTGAGGCGCCCGGCCGATCCCCCGCGGCCGGGGGAGGACGATGCAGCCATGGCCGACGCCCTCCGCTTCTTCTCCGCGCGCGACTTCCGGACGGAATCCGGCACGGTGCTGCCCGAGGCGCGCCTCGCGTACCGCACGTTCGGCTCCCCCGACGCGCCGGCCGTGCTCGTGCCCTCCCACTTCATGGCGGGCTCCGCGGACAACGGGTTCGTGATCGGCCCGGGCCTCGCCCTCGATCCGGCCGAGTACTTCGTGGTCGCGACGGAGCTGCTCGGCAACGGCGTCTCCTCGTCCCCCTCGAACACCCCGCCGCCCTTCGACGGGCCGCGCTTCCCGGTGACCACCGTCCGCGACACGGTCGAGCTGATCCGGCGGCTGCTCGCGGAGGAGCTCGGCATCGACCGGCTGGCCGCGGTCGTCGGCTTCTCGATGGGGGCGATGCAGGCGTTCCAGCTCGCGGTGAGCGCGCCGGGGCTCGCCGAGCGGGTCGTCGCGCTGGCCGGCACCGCGCGGTGCTACCCGCACGGCGTCGCCCGGCTGGAGGGGCAGCTCGCCGCCCTGTTCACGGATCCGGTCTTCGCCGGCGGCGAGTACGCCGAGCAGCCCGCGGCGGGGATCGCGGCGTTCGGCACCGTCTGGGCCGCGTGGCTCTACTCGCAGCAGTGGTGGCGCGACGAGCTGTGGCGCGAGGCGGACCCCGACGCGACGTTCGAGTCGACCATGCGCGCGTTCCGCGACGACTTCCTGCCAGGGGCGGATGCGAACGACGTGGTGCTGCACTGCCGCACCTGGCAGCGGCACGACGTCGGCACGTCGCCCGACTTCGACGGCGACACCCGCGCCGCCCTCGCGTCGATCCGCGTGCCCGTGCTCGTGATGCCCGGCGAGACCGACCTCTACTTCCCGGTCGGCGACGCGCGCGTCGAGGCGGATGCCATCCCGGATGCGACGTTCCTGCCGATCCCGTCGCTGTGGGGTCATCCTGCGGGGGCGGGCGAGGCGCCCGCGGACGCCGCGTTCGTGAACGACGCGATCCGCCGGTTCCTCGCTGCGGAGCCGGTGCCGGGAGCGGCCTCCGGGCGCTGATCGCCCAGCGCGAACGCGGTGCCCGTGCCCTTCCGGTTCGATCTGTTCCGATATATCGTGATGCAACGCCTCATCCGAGGCGCCCCCATTCGGAAGGACATCCTCCTGCACGACCACCACTCGTCCGCCATGCGCGGGCACTTCGCTCACCACGCCCACGACCGGGGCCAGGCCACCCGCTTCCCGGCGGGCTTCGGCGGCCCCTGGGAGGGCGGGTTCCCCGGCCGCGGGCCGCGCGGCTTCGGCGGCGGCTTCGGCCCCGGCCCCCGCGGCTTCGGTCACGGCCCGCGCGCCCGCCGCGGCGACGTGCGCAGCGCCATCCTCGGCCTGCTCGCCGACGGCCCGTCCAACGGCTACGGCCTGATCAAGTCGATCGCCGAGCGCACGGACGGCGCCTGGACCCCGAGCCCCGGCTCGGTGTACCCGACGCTCGCCCAGCTCGTGGACGAGGGGCTGCTCAGCCAGGCCGACGGCCCCCGCGGCGCCTACTCGCTCACGGAGGCGGGCCGCACGTACGTCGAGACCCACCAGGAGGAGATCGACGCCGCGTTCGCGTTCGCCCGCGGCGACCACCGGCCGGACGACGAGTTCTTCACCGCCGCCCGGAAGCTCGCCGGTGCCGTGATGCAGTTCCGCGGCGGCGCCACCGCCGAGCAGCGGGCCCGCGCCACGGAGAAGCTCGACGAGCTGCGCCGGGAGCTCTACCGCATCCTCGGCGAGTGAGCCGTTCGAGGTCGCTTCCGTCCCGGCCGCCTCGCGGATCCGGGACGGAGGCGACCGTCCGGCCCGCCGTGCTTCGATGAGGGCATGGACGCGTCCTCCCACCTCGACGACCTCGCCGCCTTCGTCACCGCCTCCCCCAGCTCGTTCCACGCCGCCGCGGAGGTAGCCCGGCGGCTGACCGAGGCGGGCTACCGCGTCCTGGACGAGCGGGACGACTGGTCGGGCGGGATCGCGCCGGGCGACCGCGTGCTCGTCGTCCGCGACGGGGCCGTGATCGCCCTCGCGCTGCCGCGCGATGCGGACGCGGCGACGCCGTTCCGCATCCTCGGCGCCCACACCGACTCCCCCGGCTTCGTGCTGAAGCCCGAACCGTCCCTCCCCGGAGCGGCCTGGCAGCAGCTCGGCGTCGAGGTCTACGGCGGACCGATCCTCGCCTCCTGGTTCGACCGCGAGCTCGAGCTGGCCGGCCGCGTCGTGGACCGCGACGGCGGCGTCCACCTCGTGCGCACCGGCCCCGTGGCGCGGATCCCGCACCTCGCGATCCACCTCGACCGGGACACGAACACCGGGTTCACCCCCGACCGGCAGCGCGACACCGCGCCGATCGTCGGGGTCGCCGGTGACGACGCCGACCTGCTCGGCGCACTCGCCGCGGCCGCCGGCCTCGAGCCCGCGGACGTCGCAGGGCTGGACGTGATCACTGTCGACAGCCAGGAGCCGCGCCGGTTCGGCCTCGACGGCACCCTCTTCGCCTCCGGCCGCCTCGACAACCTCAGCTCGACGCACGCCGGCGTCGTCGCGCTGGCGGACGCGGAGCCCGACGGCGTGATCGCCGTGCTCGCGACCTTCGACCACGAGGAGGTCGGCTCCGAGAGCCGGTCCGGCGCGGCCGGACCGTTCCTCCCCGACGTGCTCGAACGTGTCAGCGCCGCGCTCGGCGGCGACCGCGGCGCCTACCACCGCGCGCTCGCGGGCTCCTGGTGCCTCTCGGCGGACGCCGGGCACGCGGTGCACCCGAACCGCGGGGACCGTCACGACCCCGCTGTCCGCCCCGTCGCCGGCGGCGGTCCGTTGCTGAAGATCAACGCGAACCAGCGCTACACGACCGACGCGGCCGGCACCGCGCTCTGGACCCGGCTCTGCGCGGAGGCGGGCGTCCCGTGGCAGCCGTTCGTGTCGAACAACGCCGTGCCGTGCGGATCGACGATCGGCCCGATCACCGCGACGCGGCTCGGGATCCGAACGCTCGACGTCGGCACGCCCCTGCTGTCGATGCACTCGGCGCGGGAGCTGTGCCACGTCGAGGACCCCGGCCGCCTCGCCGCGGCGGCGACGGCGTTCCTCAGCGGCGTGTGACGCCTGTGCTGTCCGCACGGACGACTGTTCGCGCCGTTCCGGCAGCAGTCGTCCGTACGGACAGCAGACGTCGCGAGCGCCGGCGGACGGGTGCTCAGGCAGCGGGGCGGCGGAGGCGGTAGAGCACGTGGCGCCGCAGCCGATGGCCCGCCGGGAGCGCCGGGTGGTCGAAGTCGTCGACCGGGTCGTGGGTCATGCCGATGCGGCGCATGACCGCCCTGGAGCGGTCGTTGCCGACGGCCGTGAAGGACACGATCTCCGCGAGCCCGAGCGACCCGAAGCCCACCGCCACGGCGGTACGGGCCGCCTCGGTCGCGTACCCGAAGCCCCACGCCTCGGGCAGCAGCCGCCCGCCCACCTCGACGGCGGGCGTGAAGTGCGCCTCGAACCGCGGCACGGCGAGCCCGGTGAAGCCGATGAACCGGCCGGTCTCCCGCACCTCGATCGCCCAGAGCCCCCACCCGTGCTCCGCGATGTGCTGCGCGTTCCGGTCGGCGAACGCGTCGGAGGCGGCACGGTCGAGCGTCGCCGGGAAGTGCTCCATCGCCACCGGATCCGCGTTCAGCGCCGCGAACGGCTCCCGGTCGGACTCCCGCCACTGCCGCAGCAGGAGGCGCTCGCTGCGGTGCTCCACGTCAGGCGGCGAGCAGCGCCAGGACGGCCTCGCCGTACCGCTCGAGCTTCGCAGCCCCGATGCCGCTGATCGCGCCGAGGGCGGAGAGCGAGCCGGGTCGCGCCGTGGCGAGCGCCTTCAGGGTGGCGTCGCCGAAGACGACGTACGCGGGCACGCCCTGCTCCTTCGCCTGCGCCGCGCGCCAGGTGCGGAGCCGCTCGAAGAGCGCCTGGGCGTCGCCGTCGAGGTCGGCGGCGACCGGTCGCGCCTTCTTCGCCCCGCCACCGGAGTGCGACTTCGCGAGGTCGTGGCGGAGCCGGACCTCGTGCTCCCCCTTGAGCACCCCGCCGGCGAGCGGGCCGAGCCCGAGGGTGCCGTAGCCGTCGTCGGCGACCGCGACGACGCCCTGGGCGATCAGCTGCCGCAGCACGCTCCGCCAGGCCCGGTCGTCGAGGTCGGCGCCGACGCCGAAGGTGCTGAGCTCGTCGTGCCGGTGCTGGGTGATCCGCGGCGTGGCCTTGCCGCGGAGGATGTCGATGATCTGGCCGCCGCCGAACCGCTGGTTCCGCTCCCGCTGCAGCCGCACGATCGTGGACAGCAGCTTCTGCGCCGGCACGGTGCCGTCCCAGGTGTCGACCGGCTCGAGGCACGTGTCGCAGTTGCCGCAGTCGGTGTCGCTCGGCTGGCCGAAGTAGGCCAGCAGCTGGCGACGACGGCACCCCACGGTCTCGCAGAGGGCGAGCATCGCGTCGAGGTTCGCGCTCTGCCGGCGGCGGTGCGCGGCGTCGCCGGCGCCGCGGTCGATGAGGCGGCGCTGCTGCACGACGTCGGCGAGGCCGTACGCGAGCCAGGCGGTGGCCGGGAGGCCGTCGCGGCCCGCGCGGCCGGTCTCCTGGTAGTAGCCCTCGACGGACTTCGGCAGGTCGATGTGGGCGACGAAGCGCACGTCGGGCTTGTCGATCCCCATCCCGAACGCGATGGTGGCCACGACGACGACGCCGTCCTCGCGGAGGAAGCGGGCCTGGTTGGCCGCGCGGATCCGCGGGTCGAGGCCCGCGTGGTAGGGGATCGCGGGGACCCCGTGCTCCGCGAGCCACTCGGCGGTGGACTCGACGGACGCCCGCGAGAGCGCGTACACGATGCCCGCGTCGCCCGCGTGCTCGGTACGGAGGAACCTCAGCAGCTGCTGCTTGGGGTCGTCCTTCGGCACGATCCGGTACTGGATGTTCGGCCGGTCGAAGCTGGCGACGAAATGCTGCGCCTCGCCCAGGTGGAGGCGCTCGGTGATCTCCCGGTGCGTGGCCTCGGTGGCGGTGGCGGTGAGCGCCATCGTGGGCACGCCCGGCCACCGGCCGACCAGGTCGGCGAGCTCGAGGTAGTCGGGCCGGAAGTCGTGGCCCCACTGGGCGACGCAGTGCGCCTCGTCGATCGCGAAGACGGAGAGGCCGGGCCCCTGCGCGACGCGGTCGAGCAGCCGCCGGGTGGACTCGAGCGCGAGCCGCTCGGGGGCGATGTAGACGAGGTCGACGTCGCCGGCGAGCAGCGCGGCCTCGACGGCCTGCCGCTCGTCGGGCCCCTGGGTGGAGTTCAGGTACTCGGCACGCACGCCGACCGCCCGCAGCGCATCCACCTGGTCGTGCATGAGCGCGATGAGCGGGGAGACGACGAGGCCGGTGCCCCGGCGGACGAGGGCCGGGATCTGGTAGCAGAGCGACTTGCCGGCACCGGTGGGCATGAGCACCACCGCATCGCCGCCGGCGACGACCCGGTCGACGACCTCCCCCTGCCGACCGCGGAACGACTCGTAGCCGAAGACGCGCCGGAGCACATCGAGCGGCGCGGGCGCGGTGGTCGTCGTCACGCGCGCGAGGGTAGCCGCGGCGTCCGACATCCGCGCCCCGACCGCGCCTGACGGGCCCGATCGGGCAGCGCGGGCTTCATCGGTGGCCCGTCGTGCCCGAAGCGGCCCGTTCCTCGTCGTGGAAGGTGCGCTCCCCGACCGGCACCGGCACGCGGAGGCGGTTGCCGGCGGGTGCGAGGGGGCACGCCCAGGCGGGGTCGTAGGCGCAGGACGGGTTGTAGGCGAAGTTGAGGTCGAGCACGAGGCGCCCGTCGGTCCCGCCGAGATCGGCGCCCTTGACCGTGTCGATCAGGTAGCGGCCGCCGCCGTAGGTGCCGCCCGGCGCTCCGGCCGAGGCGTCGCGGACGGGCACGAAGACGCCGCCGCCGTACGAGGCGAGCCACCAGACGTCGAGCGTCCCGATCCCGGGCAGCTCGACGATCCCGATCCGCTCGAACGGCACGACCCCGTCCGTGCCGGTCGGCACCTCGAGCCGGGCCGGCTCCGCGGGTTGGACGACCGCCTCGAAGCGCCACGCCGGGTCGTAGGGCGCCACCTCGAGGCCGGTGAAGCCGGCGCGGTCCTCGGGCAGCAGCGGGCTCGCCGGATGCTCCGCGAACATCCGGTCGCGTTCCATGCGCCACGCGGCATGCGCCCGCTCGGGCGAGGCCGCCGCCCGGACCGCCGCGTACATCGTGGCGGTGCGGCGCCGCCAGTCGAGCACGTCGAGCGCCGCGCGCGGCTGCTCGCTCATCGCGCCAGCACCGCCACCGGGTCCTCGCCGGCCTTCACCGGCAGGAACTCCGCCTCGATGCCAGCCCGCTCGAGCAGCTCGGCGAAGCGGCGCCGCCGTCGCGCGTTGATGAGCGTGACGACGGTCCCCGACGCGCCCGCCCGGCCGGTCCGGCCGGAGCGGTGCAGGTAGGTCTTGTAGTCCTCGGCCGCATCCGCGTGGACGACGAGCTCGATGTCGTCGACGTGGATGCCGCGCGCGGCGACATCGGTCGCGACGAGCGCGTCGACCTTGCCGTCCGCGAAGCGGGCGAGGTTGCGGCTGCGGCGGGCCTGGTTGAGGTCCCCGTGCAGGCTCTCCGCCTTCACCCCGACGCCGTCGAGGTCGTCTGCGAGCTGCTCCGCGAACGCGCGGGTGCGGGCGAACACGAGCGAGCGCTCGACGGAGGACAGCAGCGCCTGCAGGACGGGCAGCTTCTCGCCCTGCTCGATGAGCAGCACCTTGTGCACGGCGGTGCTGCCGCCGTCGACGTCCGCCACCTCGTGGACGGCGGGCTCCGGCAGGAACTCGTCCACGAGCTGCGCTACCGCCGCGTCGAGGGTGGCGGAGAACAGCATCCGCTGGCCGGACTCGGGCACGAGGCGCAGCAGGCGCTGCATCGGCTCCAGGAAGCCGAGGTCGGCCATGTGGTCCGCCTCGTCGAGCACGGTGATCTCGATCTCGCCGAGGTCGAGGCGTCCCTGGTCGATGAGGTCCTCGATGCGTCCCGGGGTCCCGATCACGATGTCGACGCCCTTCGCGAGCGCCCCGACCTGACGGCCCTGCGGGACGCCGCCGACGATCTGCGTCGTGAAGAGCCCGACGGCCCGTGCGATGGGCTGCACGGTGCGGTCGATCTGCAGCGCGAGCTCCCGGGTGGGGGCGAGGATCAGGGCTCGCGGCGCGCGCCCCATCCGCCGGCCCGTGCCGCCCCGGCCGGACGCCTGCCAGTTGCGGAGCAGCCGTTCGACGAGCGCCGCGCCGAAGGCGATGGTCTTGCCGGACCCGGTACGGCCGCGACCGAGCACGTTCCGGCCCGCGAGCGCGTCGGGGATGGTCGCCGCCTGGATCGGGAACGGCGCCACCGCGCCGAGCTCGGCGAGCGCCTTCGTGATCCCGTCGCCGAGGCCGAGGTCCGCGAAGGTGGCGCCCGCGACATCCGCGGCCGTGACGACCTCGCCCTCGAGGCGCTCGAGCACCACGTCCTCTGGCGGCGTCCAGGCCGTCACCTGGTCGTCCTGACGCCTGCGGTCGGGCCGTCCGTCGACCGGGCGGCGGTCCTGCCGCTGCGGTCGGTCGTCGCGGCGCCGGTCCTGCTGCGGCACCCGGTCGTGGCGGGGCGCGGGGGCGTCGGCCCGGAAGGAACGGGCCGGCCGGTCCGCGCGCGGGCTGCGCTCGGAGCGGTCCTCCCGGAAGCGGGGAGCGGCGCCGTCACGGGGCCGCTCGTTCGCGAGCCGCGGCGCACGCTCCTCACGGCGCGGTCCACGCTCCTCACGCGGACGCTCGTCGCGGAAGCGCGGCGCCCGGTCCTCGCGGGACCGCTCGGTGCGCGGCCGGTCCTCGCGGCCGAACCGGGAGCGGCCGTCCCGGTCGTCGCGGCGCTCCCGGTCCGTGCGCTCGTTCCGGCGCGGGTTCGTGCGGGGGCCGGGGTACCAGTCGGGCCTGCGGTCCTGGCGGGTGCCGTCGCCCTCGGTGCGGCGCCGGTCCGCCCCGAAGGTCGCGTCGCGCCGCGCGGCGCGCGACAGGGGGGCGCCGTCGACGGGCCGGGCGGCGCGACCGCGCGAGGGCGCGGCGTCGCGGCGGGCACGGTCGTCGGCGGTCCAGCGGCGCTTGGCGCCGGACGGGGTGCGGTTGTTGCGGGCGTTGAACGCCATCTGGGTCTCGATTCGATGCACGGCGAGCGCACGGCAACGATCGGATCGATCGGCGGCGCGGCCTTGATGGGAGGCGCCGAAGGTCCTGACGCCGGAAGGCCACGACGGGACACCACTGGATGGTCCACACGGCCGACGCCCCGATCCTATCGGACCGCCGTGCGTCGCCTGCGTGGCGCCCGCGGTCGCGAGGAGCTCAGGAGGCGCCGGCCGCCCGCGCCACCGCGGCGGCCGCCGCCGCGCCGGTCCGCCAGGGCTCCCCGTGCCCGGGCAGCAGCAGGTCGGCGTCCGTGTCCGCGATCACGCGCAGCGATTCGAGCGCCTGCGCGCTGTCGGCGGTCGCGGCGCCCGCGACGATCCGCGGCCCGGTGAAGCCGGTGTAGGGGTCGAGCGTCACGAGCGCGTCGCCGACGAGGAGCGTGCCACTGGCCTCGAGCAGCAGGGCGCTGTGACCGAAGGTGTGGCCGGGCGTGAACACGACGGTCGGGCGGCCGGGCACGTCGAGGACGTCGCCGGCGGCGAACGGGACGAACCCGTCGATCCCGGGCACCGCGAACGCGCCTGCCGCGGCCATCGCCGTGAGGATCGGCACGCCGCCCGGGTGCCGGAGCGGGTACAGGGCCCTCGGGTTCTCGTGGGCGTAGCGGTACGGGTGCTCCGCGATCGCCCGCTCCGCCGGATGGGCGTGCACGGGCACGCCCCACTCGTCCGCCATCCGCCGCGCGAAGCCGAGGTGGTCGAAATGCGCATGGGTGAGGACGAGCGCGGCGACGTCCGACGGGCCGCGGGACAGCACCGCGAGCGCCTTCCGGAGGTACGGCCACGTGGCCGGCAGGGCCGCGTCCACGACCGTGACGGCGCCGGCCTCCTCCACGAGGTAGCAGCTCACGCCGGCGTGGGCGAGCCGGTGCACGCCCGGGGCGAGGTTCCGCGTGAGCGTCGCGTGGAATCGGCGGGGACGGCGGGCCATGCCCGGACGGTAGGAAGGGCGGCTGCGAGGCGCCCGGACGGCGGCTCGGGGACGGATGTCAGCGGACGGCGACCGCCGCCCGCGGCGGCACCTCGTCCGTCGGGGCGGAGGGCGCCTCGGTCCTCGCCGCACGCCGGCGGCGCCGGTCGTCGCGGCGCTCGCGCCGGCCCTCGATCAGGTAGTAGAGGGTCGGCAGCACGATCAGGGTGAGGAGCGTCGAGGAGACGAGGCCGCCGATCACGACGAGGGCGAGCGGCTGCGAGATGAACCCGCTGTTCCCGTTCACACCGACCGCGGTGGGCACGAGCGCGAAGATCGTCGCGAGCGCGGTCATCAGGATCGGCCGCAGCCGCCTGGCCGCCCCGTCGAGCACGGCGTCCCGCACCGAGGAGCCGCGCTCGCGGTACTGGTTCACCAGGTCGATGAGCACGATCGCGTTCGTCACCACGATGCCGACCAGCATGACGAGGCCGATGAAGGACGCGACGCCGAGCGGGATGCCGGAGACGAGCTGCAGCGCGATCGCGCCGGTCGCCGCGAACGGGACGGAGACGAGCAGCTCGAGCGGCTGCCGGAGCGACCGGAAGGTCGCGACCATCACGGTGTAGACGATGAGGATCGCCGCGAGCAGCGCGAGCAGCAGCTGCTGGAAGGCCGAGTTCTGGTCGCTCGTCACGCCGCCGAGGCTCGCGGCGGTGCCCGCCGGCAGGTGCAGGTCGGCCACCGCCTTCGCCACCGCGGCGCTCGCGGCGCCGGTGTTCTGGCCCGCGGGCGTGGCGGAGACGGAGGCGCTGCGCTTCGCGTCGGTGCTCGTGATCGCGGCGGCCTGCTTCGCGGTCCGGATGGTGGCGAGCGAGTCGAGCCGCTGCTCCCCCGTCGGCGTTGCGATCTTCAGCGCGGCGAGCTGGGCGGCGGTGGTCGGCGCGTTCCGCGCCTGCAGGTAGATCGTCAGCTGGGCGTCGCCGACGGTGATCGTGCCGATGGAGGTGGGCTGGGAGGCGCGGGCGACGACCTGGGCGAGCGCGACCTCGCTGTATCCGGCCTTCGCGGCCTTCTCGGCGTCGATGTCGACCGCGAGGTACGGCTGCGTGGCGGAGAGGTTGCTCGACGCCTGCGCGATCTCGGGCAGCTTCTGCACGGCGTCGAGCACCCGCTGCGCGGCGCTGCTCAGCGCGGAGGCGGTGCCGGCGGTGATGTCCACCTGGATGTCGCTGTTCGTGCCGAAGCCCTGCGAGGCGCTCACCTGGAAGTCGCCGGCGTCCGGGACGGTCTTCAGCGTCGAGCGGATCCGCCGCTGCAGGGCGTCCTGGTCCGCCTTCGCGTCGGTGGTGATCGAGTAGGTGATCCGCGCACCCGTGCCGGCCGAGAACGCGTCGCGGAGGGCGCTGCCGCTCGTGCCGATCGACGCGTCCACGATCCGGACGCCGCTGACGGCGCGCAGCGCGCGGTCGGTGGCGCGGGCGCGGACGGTCTGGGCGTCGAGGCTCGTGCCGTCTGGCAGCGTCTCGGTGACCGTCAGGGTGTTCTGCCCCGACGAGCCGAGGTAGTTCGTCTGCAGCAGCGGCACGAGGAAGCCGGTGCCGACGAGCACCAGCACCGCGACGACCGTGGTGAGCCACGGGTGACGGAGGGTGCCGCCGAGGATCGGCCGGTAGGCCCGCTGCAGCAGCGGCACTCGCACCCCGGTCGACCGGCCCTTCCTGGCGCGGCGGGGACGCAGGAACCAGTACGCGAGCACCGGCACGATCGTGAGCGACACGAACAGCGAGCCGAGCAGCGCGATCGTCACGGTGAGCGCGAACGGCCGGAACAGCTCGCCCGCGACGCCGCTCACGAACGCGATCGGCACGAAGACGGCCAGCGTCGTGACGGTCGACGCGGTCACCGCGGAGGCCACCTCCTTCACCGCCGCGAGGATCGTCGCGCGCCGCTCCGGCCCGGGGATGCGGCCCTCGGCACCGGGGAAGTCCTCCCGGAAGTGCCGCGCGATGTTCTCGGTGACGACGATCGAGTCGTCGACGACGCGGCCGATGGCGATGGTGATCGCGCCGAGCGTGAGGATGTTCAGCGAGTACCCGACCGCCTGCATCCCGATGAGGGTGAGCAGCACCGAGGTGGGGATGGAGATCGCGGTGATCACCGTCGCCCGCACGGAGAGCAGGAACACGAGGATCACGAGCACGGCGAAGCCGAGGCCGAGCAGCCCCTCGGTGAAGAGGGAGTCGATCGACTGCTGGATGTAGGGCGCCTGATCGAACACGATGGTGAAGGCGCCGCCCGCACCGAGTGAGCCCTGCAGCTTCGGCAGCTCGGCGCGCACCGCCCGCGAGACCTCGACCGTGTTCGCCGCCGGGAGCTTCGTCACCGCGATGGTGAGGGCGGGCCGGCCGTTCACGAGCGAGACGGAGGTGACCGGGTCGTGGTCGCGCACGACGTTCGCCACG
>JBQCCU010000065.1:0-11654 GCA_051961935.1 Amnibacterium sp.
CGCCGCAGGCGAGCCGGTGACGATCGAGGACGTGCGAGCGGATCCGCGGGTCGCCGGCAACGCGCTGCTGCGCAGCCGGCCCGACGTGCGCTCGTACGCCGCCGCGCCGCTCATCACCGCCGACGGGTTCAGCATCGGCACGATCAGCGTCTTCGACTCGGTGCCCCGCGCCTTCACCGCCCGCGAGCTCGCGGATCTCGCCGATCTCGCGGCGCTCGTGATGCACGGGCTGGAGCTGCGCCGCTCCGCGATGCCCGGAGCTCCGGGCGCGTAGCGCCGCTCAGGCGGCGAGGAACTCGGCAGCCCGGCTCCCCCAGCCGCGGATGTCGTCCGGCGTCCGGGCGACCTCGAGCACCGCGTTCGGGAGGTGCTCGGCGAGGAACTCGGCCGTCTCGAGCGGATGGCTGAAGTCGGTCTCCCACGCGAGGATCAGCGTCGGCTGCGTCACCGCCGCCAGTGCGGCGCCGTCGGGGAAGGTGCTCGCCGCGGCGCCGCGCAGCACCGACGGCACGAGCCGGTCGCGCACCGCGACGTGCGGGCTGCGGGTCCAGCCGCCCTCCCGCAGGATGGGCGCCGGCGGGGCGACGCTCACGAGCCGCTGCCAGGCCTCGACGCCACGCAGCTCGATCATCTCGGCGGCCGCGAGGTAGAGCTCCGCCTGCGCCGCCCGCGACTCGAAGCTGGTCGGCGGAGCGGCGAGCACCAGCCGGCGGAACCGGTCGGGCGCCTGCAGCGCCGCGCGGACGACGACGCCGCATCCCGTCGACTCACCGAGCGCGTCCACGGGCCGGTCGGCGGAGACCTCCGCGGCGAGGGCGAGCAGGTCGCCGGCCAGGAACGACCAGCGGTACTGCTCCGGGTCCGGCTCACCGGTCGACTCCCCGTGCCCACGCGTGTCGTAGCGCACGAGCCGGCTCCCGGCGGCCGTGACGGGGGTCCAGTCGAACACCGCGGCCTCGTCCTCCCACTGCCGGCTCGTCGCCAGCGAGTGCGCGACGAGGAGTGCCGGGCCGGCGTCCTCGGGTCCGCTCGTGCTGTAGGCGATCCTTGCGCTCGGTCGGTCGAGGTACGAATCCACGGAATGGATCCTAGGAAGCACAGCGGGTTGCCTGTTCGAGGACGCGGCGCTTCCCGAGCGACCGCTCGGACTTTCGTCACTGGACGGAGCCCCGCGGCGGGCGTTCCCTCGGCGGATGATCCCCCGGTCCTCGCTGCGTCACCGCCTCCTGACCGGCGGGATCGCAGGCCTCCTCGCCGTCGCCGTCGCGGCCCCGGTCTCCGCCGCATCCGCCGCGCCGAGCGCGACCCCGCCGACCGCCGGTCAGGTGTTCGCCAGGATGAGCATCGCCGAACGGGTCGGGCAGCTGCTCATGGTCGGCTGCCCGAGCATGTCGGTGAGCAGCGCGTGCCTCACCGCGATCCGGTCGCAGCACGTCGGCGCCGTGATCCTCGACGGCACCAGCACCCTCAGCATCGCCGGCTAGCACGCGGTCACCGCAGGCCTCCAGCGCGCCGCCCCGGCATCCACGCGGCTCATCATCGCCACCGACCAGGAGGGCGGGTACGTCCGGCGGATGCAGGGGCCCGGATTCACGGACTACTCCACGGCGCTCACGCAGGGCACCTGGTACACCTCGTGGCTGCAGCACTGGGCGACGACCTGGGGCACCCAGCTCAGGCAGGCGGGCATCACCGTGGACCTCGCCCCCGTGCTCGACACGGTTCCGGCCGGCGTCTCGAACGCGCCGATCGGCGCCCTCGACCGCGAGTACGGCCACACGACCTCGGTGGTGACCACGCAGGGCACCGCGGTGCTCCGCGGGCTGATGGCCGGCGGCGTCGCCACCACGATCAAGCACTTCCCGGGGCTGGGGCGGGTGCATCGCAACACGGACACCTCCTCCGGGGTGCAGGACACCGTCACCACGACGACCGACCCGTACCTGCGGCCGTTCGCGGCGGGGATCGCAGCGGGGACCGCCTTCGTGATGGTGTCCACCGCGGTCTACACGAGGATCGACGCGACCCGTCCGGCCGCCTTCTCGCACGCGATCGTCACCGACCTGCTCCGCACGCGGCTCGGGTTCCGCGGCGTGGTGATCTCCGACGACCTCGGGGCGGCGAAGCAGGTGTCCGGCTACCCCGTCGGCGACCGGGCCGTGCGGTTCCTCGCCGCGGGCGGCGACATGGTCCTCACCGTGAACGTCGCGCAGGCGTCCGCCATGGCGTCCGCCATCCGGGCACGGATGGCGGCGAGCCCCGCGTTCACGAAGCAGGTCGACGCGGCCGTGCTCCGCGTGCTGCAGGCGAAGCGGAACCGCGGGCTGCTCCACTGAGGAGCGGCGCTCATCCGCCGGGCAGCGCCGCCCGCTTCCGCTCGAGCAGCCGCCGCTCGGCCGTGTTCGCCGTCAGCAGCAGCGCCTCCTCGTACGCCGTCCGCGCCTCGGGGATGCGGCCGAGCCGGCCGAGGAGGTCGGCGCGCGCGGACGGCAGGTAGCCGTAGCCGGCGAGCACCGGCTCGGTGGCGAGCCGGTCGAGCTCCGCGAGGCCCGCCGCCGGTCCGTCCGCGAAGCCGACCGCGATCGCCCGGTTCAGGGCGACGACGGGCGACGGCCACACGTCGCGCAGCACGTCGTAGAGGTGGCGGATCCGCACCCAGTCCGTCGCCTCCCAGGTGGGGGCCTCGTCGTGCACTGCCGCGATGGCGCCCATCAGCGCGAACCGGCCCGGCCGGTCGGTCTCGAACGCGGCGGTGAGCGCGTGGAGACCCGCGGCGACCGCGGTGCGGTCCCACCGCCCCCGATCCTGGTCGGGCAGCAGCACGGGCACGCCGTCGTCGTCGAGTCGCGCGGCTCGGCGGGCGTCGGTGAGCAGGAGGAGAGCGAGCAGCCCGGCCACCTCCGGCTCCGCGGGCAGCAGGCGCCGCAGCAGCGCGGCGAGCTCGATCCCCCGCTCCGCGAGCGACCGGCGCATCAGGTCGTCACCGGTGGGCGCGGTGTGCCCGGTCGTGTAGACGAGGTGCACCACCGAGAGCACCGACTGCAGGCGCTCGGGCAGGTCCTCCGGCTCCGGCACCCGGTACGGGATGCCCGCGGCCGCGATCTTCTTCTTCGCCCTGGTGATCCGGGCGGCGACCGTCGGCTCCGCGACGAGGAACGCCCGCGCCACCTCGGCGGTCGACAGGCCGCACACCATCCGCAGCGTCAGCGCGACCCGCGCCTCCTCGGACAGCGCCGGGTGGCAGCAGGTGAACACGAGCCGGAGGCGGTCGTCCGGCACGACGCCGGGCTCCTCCTCGGGCTCCGGCAGCAGCCGCGGCAGGGCGCGCTCGGCGACGGCCGCCCGGCGGCGCGCATCGAGCGCGCGCCGGCGGGCCGCCGTGGTGAGCCAGGCGCCGAGGTTCGCGGGGATGCCCCGCTCGCCCCAGGTCGCGAGCGCCGAGGCGTAGGCGTCCTGCACCGCCTCCTCCGCCGCGCCGAGGTCGGGGGCGACACGGGCCGTCGCCGCGAGCACGAACGCCCACTCGCGGCGGTGGGCGGCCGCCACCGCCGCGGCGACCTCGGGCGCGGCGGGCACGGTCAGCTCAGCACGCGGATCGGCCGCACCTCGACCCCGACGCCCGCCGGGATCTCCTTCGCGATCGCGAGCGCCTCGTCGAGGTCCGCGGCCTCGACCACGTAGTAGCCGCCGAGCACCTCCTTGGCCTCCGCGAACGGGCCGTCGGTGATCGCGAACCCGTCGCCGTCGCGGCGCAGGCTCGTCGCCGTGGCGGCGGCCTCGAGCGCCGCCCCGCCCCGCAGGGCCCCGGCGCGCCGCTCCATGAAGCGGCGGTAGGAGGCGCTCACCTCGTCGCCCGTCGGCTGCGGCGCGGTCTCGTCGACGTAGATCGTCATCAGGTAGTTCGGCATGTGGTGCTCCTTCCGGGTGGCGAGGGCGTCCCCCTCATCCGTTCGACGTCGACCGAGCCTCCGGATCGACATCCGCGCCGGATCGATCCGCGATCACTCGGGGGCAGCGAGGAGCGGCCGCAGCTCCACGCGCCGGTTGCAGGCCTTCGACCCGTCCGCGGCGAGCCGCCCGGCGGTCTCGTCGTCGGGCGCCTCGATCACCCAGAAGCCGATGATCCACTCGCTCAGCTCGGCGAACGGGCCGTCGCTCACCATCCCCCGGCCGTCCCGGTTGTCCAGCACGGTCGCCCGGTCCGGGGTCGAGAGGCCGGCGGCGAGCACGAGGCGGCCGTCGGCGACGAGCCGCTCGTTGAAGACGTCGATCGCCGCCATCTCCTCGTCGGTCGCGAGGTCGGACGAGTCGTGGAGCACGTTGATCAGGTACTGCATGGAACGGATCCTCTCCTGTCGGCCGGACGCCGCGCATGCGCGCCCGCTCATCCGATCGACGAACGGGACCGGCCGCCGAGGACACCGGGCCGACGCGCGCCGAACCGACGGCGATGGCCCGCCCGCGCCGAAACGACGACGATCGCACCGAATGACGGTGATCCGGGCCCATCCGATCCGTCATCCCGCCGGATCACCGTCATCCCGCCGCGCACACGGCGCGCCGTGCCGGGTGGAGGGGAATGTGCCGCGAGTAGGCCGATCCGGGCCCATCCGGCCTCCACCCGGCACCGATGCCTACACGCGGCACGGATGCCTCCACCCGGCACCAATACCTCCACCCGCGACGGACGCCGAGGCCGGGCACGGACGCCTCCGCCCGCGGCCGAGGCCGAGGCCGAGCACGGGTGCCTGCGGGGACGCGCTCAGGCCGGCTCGACCGTCCGGACCATGACGCAGTGGCCCTTGCCCTTCGGCCGGTCGTACCGGAACCCCACGGACTCGAAGAGCGTGCGGTTGCCGCCGTACAGGAAGGAGGCGGACACGCGCTTGCCCTGGAGATCCTGCGGGTAGCCCTCGACGACCCCACCACCGGCGCGGGCGATGAGGTCCAGGGCGCCGCGGAGCGCGAGCTCGCTGACGCCCCGCCGCCGGTAGCCGCGGTCGACGAAGAAGCAGGTCATGCGGTAGTCGGGCGGGCTGACCATCCCCGCCTCGTACTCCTTGCGGTGGTAGATGTTCGGCAGCTCGGCCGGCGGCCCGTACTCGCACCAGCCGACCGCGCGGTCGCCGTCGAGGACGAGCGCCGCGTGAGCCCGGCCCTCGCGCACCAGCCGCTCCTTGAGGCTCCGGTTCGCGTCGGCGTCCCACTGCTTCTCGGCCACCATCGTGTGGAACCAGGTGCACCAGCAGCCGCCCCACACCCCGTTGTGCCGCTCGGCGAGCGCCGCGAACGCGTCCCAGGTGCTCGCATCGAGCGCGCGGACGACGAGCCCCTCCGTGCCCCGGTCGCCATCGGCCATGCGCGCAGCGTAGATCCGGCCGGCACGTCCGCACCAGCGCTGCAGCGCGTTGCAGATCCCCTCGCTACCGTCGAGGGATGCACGCGTGGAGTCGCGGGAACCGCCTGACGTCGCTGCTCGGCATCGACGTGCCGATCCTCACCGGCGCTTTCGGGGGCATGTCCTCCGTGGAGCTCACCGCGCTCGTCAGCGAGCGCGGCGGGATGGGCGCCTACGGGCTCTACGGCTACCCGCCCGACCGCATCCGCGAGACCGTCGCCCGGCTGCGGGGGGCGACCGCGAAGCCGTTCCTGCTGAACGTGTGGGTGATCGAGGAGGCGGATGCGCTCCGGCCGGCCGAGGTGGTGGTGCCGCCGGCCGTGCGCGCGCTCTACGACGAGCTCGGGCTGCCGCTGCCCGACCTGCCGGAGCGGCTCCTGCCGTCCCTCGCCGAGCAGGTCGACGCGCTCGTCGAGGCGGCGCCCGCAGCGGCGGGGTTCGTGTTCGGCGTGCCGGACTCGGAGACGGTCCGGCGCCTGCACGCCGTCGGGACCATCGTCGTCGGCACCGCGACGACGCCCGATGAGGCCGTGGCGCTCGAGCGCGCGGGGGTCGACGCGGTGGTCGCGAGCGGGGCGGAGGCCGGCGGCCACAAGCCGTCCTTCCTGCAGCCGGCGGACGAGTCGCTGGTGGGGACGGCGGCGCTCGTCCCGCGGATCGCCGACGCGGTGTCCGTGCCCGTGATCGCCGCGGGCGGGATCGGTGACGGCCGTGGGGTCGCGGCGGCGATGCTCCTCGGCGCCGACGGCGTGCAGATCGGCACCGCGTTCCTCGCGACGCGGCAGTCGGCGGCCCCGCCCGCCTACCGGGCGGCGCTCCGCTCGGAGCGGGCGGCGACGACGGTCCTCACCCGCGCGTCGAGCGGCCGGTGGGCGCGCGGGATCCCCAACCGCCTGTTCGCCGCGCTCGGCGCGGATCCGGCGCCGTTCCCCGTGCAGAACGTGCTCACCGGGGTGCTCCGCGCCGAGGGCGTGCGGCGCGACGACGCGGAGCTGCTCGCGCTCTGGTGCGGGCAGGCGGCGCCGGTCGCCGGCGACGAGGACGCGGCCGCCCTCCTCGCGCGGCTCGCGACCGACGCCGAGCGGCTGCTGGCCGGGGCGGTGCGCTGATGGTCGCCGTCGACCTGTTCTCCTACGCGGATGCGTACGCATCCGGGCCCGTCGGCCGGCTCTACCGGGAGCTCGCGGAGCTCGCCGTCGCCGGCGACCGGCTCGGCTACGGACGGCTGTGGCTCACCGCGCAGCACCTCGGCGCGCCGGGACGCGTGCCGGACTCGCTGCAGATGCTCGCCTTCCTCGCCGCCCGGACGGAGCGCATCCGGCTCGCCACGGGCGTGCTGCCCGCGGCCGTGCACGACCCGCTCCTGCTCGTCGAGTCGGTGCTGCAGCTCGATGCGCTGAGCGGCGGCCGCGTGGACGTCGGGATCGGCAGCGGCTCGGAGGCCGGGACGATCCTCGAGGCGCTCGGCACGTCACCCGAGGAGGCGGGCGCACGGACGGCGGCGCTGTACGCCCTGCTCGCCCAGGTGCGGCCGGGGCACTCCGTACGCGTCGGACCCGAGGGGCGGGAGCGCACGGCCCAGCTCGACCCGGCGCCGGCGCGGCCCCTGCTGGAGGCGGTGTGGACGGCCGCGGGCCGGTCGGCCGTCGAGCTCGCCGGGACGTACCGGACCGGGCTGCTGCTCCCCCGGCCGATGCCGTTCGAGGCGCGGCACGCGCTGGCGGCGGCCTATCGGACGGCGGTGCCGGAGGGGCGCGTCGTGCACTTCAAGGCGGGTCTCGTCGGTCCGAGCCGCGAGGAGGCCCGGCGCCGCGCGGCGGGGTTCGTGCGGGACTACGCGCGCCGCTACCTCGGCACCGCCGTCGGCGGTCCCGGCACCGCCGGCTTCGACGAGGCCGTGGACCGGCTCGACTTCGCGATCGGGACCGCCGCGGAGGTGGCGGACCGGATGCGCGCCTGGGTGGCCCCCTTCGACCCGTCGGACGGCGTCGCGATCCAGTTCGGGGGCCCGGGCGTGCTCCAGGAGCACGTGCTCGCGTCCCTCGAGCTGTTCGCGCCGGAGATCGAGGGGCTGGCGGCATGACGCAGCATCAGGACCGGCCCGAGGGGGTGTCGGCGCTGGAGCGGCTGCGGCGCTGGGAGGCCGCGGGCGGCGAGTGGCACGTCGTGCGGCTGAGCCCGGCGGGCGCCAAGGTGGAGCTCGAGCGCTGCGACCTCGGGGAGGTGGTCGACTCGATCACGAGCGACGACCCGGAGTTCCTCGCCCACCTCGAGCGCGAGGGCTGACCGGAGACCCTGTCCGGCGGTGCTGATAGGAACCGCATCATGAGCCCCGCCGTTCCCTGCGCGATCCCGGGCTGCGAGGACCCGAGCGCCGAGCCGGAGCGGCTTCCGCTCTGCGCCGCGCACCTCGCGGCCGCGGCCGAGCTGCACGGCGGCACCCCGGGGGTGGCCGACCTGCTGCCGGCGCCCTGCGTCCTCTGCGGCGCCCGCCTCGGCGTCCGCTACCCCTCCGCGTGGGCGTGCGCGATCTGCGAGTGGCCGTACGGCGAGCACCCCGACGGCGAGCTGCCGCCGCCCCGCGTCGACGTCGTCTACTACCTCCGCTTCGCCGACCGGGTGAAGATCGGCACCACCGCGAACCCGCGGCAGCGCTTCGCTGCGCTCCGGCACGAGGAGGTGCTCGCGTTCGAGCGCGGCGACCGGCGCGTGGAGCAGCGGCGGCACGCGCAGTTCGCCGACGAACGCGCGGGCACGAGCGAGTGGTTCGAGCTGACGCCCCGCCTCGCCGCGCACATCGACGCGCTCGCCGGGGGCGTCGACCCGTGGGACCGCTGGCGCCGCTTCCGCGCGGAGGCGACGGCCACGCGGTGAGTCAGCCGGCGAGCAGGGCGGCCTCCACCCGCTCGTAGGCCGGATCCACGACGCCGCCGAGCAGCACGTCGGCCGTGCGCCGGAACAGCAGGGCGCGCGCGAGGAGGTCGGGGAAGCCGGGGTCGTCGCTCAGGGAGCGGAGCACGGCGAGCGGCGCGGACTCGAACGCGACGACGTCGACCGCGAGGACCGCGACGGACCAGAGGACCGGCCGCGCGGTGAGCGACAGGTCGATGACGGCGGGAGGGAGCGTCGGGTGCAGGAGCGTGTTCCCCGCGAGATCGGCGTGCACGATCGCGGCAGGGCCGGGCGCCGCCGGACGGGTCCGGGCGCGCGGATGGTCGCCGAACGGCCCGTCCTCCTCCCCCCACGCCGCCCGCTCCGCGCGCGCCCACGGGTCGTCGCGGTGCGGCAGGGACGCGGGGTCGACGTCCGCGAACGCGGCCGCGAGCCGCCGCGCCACGCGCGCCCGCTCGGCCCACCGGCCGGTCGCCGCCGCGCCGGGCAGCCACGCGGTGGCGCACCAGCCGTCCACGGCCGGCTCGCCGTCGGCCGTCACGGCCGGCAGGCCGAGCCGCAGCGCCGGTGGTCGCACCCGGGGCGCGGCCACCGTGTGGAGCCATCGCAGCACCGAATCGTCCTCGACCGGCTTCAGGACGAGGCCGCCCGCACGCCATGACGTGCCGCGGCCACCGAGCTGCGGCACCGGCGGACCGTCCGCGCCGAACGCGCGCAGCACCGCATCCGGCGGCGGGCGCCCGATCACCCGAGCGCCCGCATGAGCACGTCCTGCGCGGCATCGAGCTGCGCCGCCGCGACCGAGAGGTCGTGCGGATGCGCGTCGCCGTCCCCCTTCACCGGGGAGGCCCAGGCGGGGATGTCCGCGTCGCGGAGCGCGGCGAGCACCACGTCGAGACGGGACTCCTCGATGCGGGCGATCGGCGCCCAGAACAGCGCATCGAGGCCGTTGCCGCGACCGAACGGCGGCAGCCAGTAGGCGCGGCCGAGCTGCAGCCCGTCCGCCGCCGGCACCGGCGCCTCGTACGACGACACCGCGGCCGATCGCCGCGGCCGGTCCCCCGCCGGGCGCCGCGGCGGGAGGCCGAGCAGCACCGCCACGGCCGAGCGCACGACGGCGCTCCTGCGCCCTCGTCCGGAAGCCATCAGTCGAGTCAACACCCCCGCGACGACCGCTGCTCCCCCAGCCGGATCCGCCGCCCGGCACCCGCGGGAGCGCTTCGGTAACAAGGGTGGAACGACCGGTTTGCAATCGCGGATTCCGGACGTATCCTCCGCTCATGGCGCCGGAGCCTGTCCCGCGCTCCCGGACCTCCCGGATCCACCGAGCCGGTGTGCGCGCAGTCGAAACCTGGGCGCGGCGGTACACGCGTCGCGTCGATCCCCGTCTGGCCGAACGGCGTGAGGCCGAGGTCGCGTTCGAGCTCTGGGAGTTCGAGATGGCGCGGGACCGCTATCGCTGGTCGGGCCCGCGCTCGGGGGTCGCCCTCGTCCTCCGCACCCTGCAGGGCATCCCCCGCGACCTGTCGTGGCGCCGCGTGGCGCTGCAGGACGGCCTGCCGCAGTACGCACCCGTGCGGCTGCTGAGCCGCCGGCGCCGCCCGCGGATCTGGATCCCGCTGCAGCTCGGCCACACCTTCGACCAGACGAACGGCTTCATCGAGCCGGAGCGCGCGACGCCCTACAACGGCCCCCGCGGCTCGCTCGGCGCCGCGGGCAACGCCTTCGGCATGCAGGGCGGGTTCTAGCCCGCCTTCGCGTCGCGACTCCTGCCGCATCCGGCCGCGGGAAGCGGCACGGATCGCGACGCGAGCGCCGGCGCGGGTGGAGACCCCGGCACCCGTGCGGTCCGGGTCCGGCACGATGGGCGGGTGCGACCCGCTCCCGACACCGCCGCACTGGTGCTCGGCGCGGCGACGGTCGCCCTGACGGTCCCGGCCGCGCTGCTGTCCCGCGCCGGGTCGGGCACGATCGCCCTCGCCACCGGCATCGCGAGCCTCGCAGCCCTCGCCGGGACCTCGGCCGCGTTCTGGGTCGCGGTCGGCCGCTTCCCGATGCGGCGCAGGGCCGGCCTCGGTCTCGGCCTCGCGCTCGCGGCGTGGCCGATCGCGGCGCTGCTCGCCGTCGTCGTGCTCGCGCCTCGATAGGGGTCGCGCGGACGGGCCGGTGCGGATCCGGAGGTCGGCTGCTCAGCCCTCGGTCACGGGCCGATCGTCAGGATCGCCGCCACCACCACGGCGACGACCGCCAGGGCGAGGGCGAGGGAGGCCCAGGGCCCCGGGCCGAGATGCGGTCCGGTCGCGGGGTTCGTCATCCGTCCCCACCTCCCTCCTGTGAGTGAATCCGTGGACGATCAGGAGATCAGCACTGTCGCACCGTCCGCTGCAACGGAGCCGGTGGTTCGGTCACGAATCGGTAGCGATTCGGGCAGAACTCCCCTTGCAGGCGGTGCTGCGAGGATTCGGGCATGGAGTTCGAGGGCTTGAGAGCGATCGTCACCGGCGGAGCGAGCGGGATCGGACAGGCCACGGCGCGCACGCTGCTGGCCCGCGGCGCATCCGTGGCGGTGCTCGACCTGCGCACCGACGGCGCACCGGACGGGGCGCTCGCGCTGACCTGCGACGTCACCGAGGCCGAGCAGGTGGCGGCGACCGTGGCCCGGGCGGTCGAGGAGCTCGGCGGACTCGACGTGCTCGTGAACAACGCGGGCATCGGCGCGGCGGGCGCGATCGACGCGAACGACGACGCCGAGTGGCACCGGGTGCTCGATGTGAACGTGGTGGCGATCGCCCGTGTGACCAGAGCGGCGCTGCCCGCGCTGCGCCGGTCGGAGCACGCCGCGATCGTGAACACCTGCTCCGGAGCCGCCCTGATCGGCCTCCCGAACCGGGCCCTGTACAGCGCGACGAAGGGGGCGGTCGCCGCCCTCACGGTGGCGATGGCGGCGGACCACGTGCGCGAGGGCATCCGCGTCAACGCGGTCGCCCCCGGCACCGCCGACACGCCCTGGGTGGGCCGCCTGCTCGACGCGGCGGAGGACCGTGAGCAGGCCGCGGCCGCGCTCCGTGCCCGCCAGCCGATGGGCCGGCTCGTCACCGCGGACGAGGTCGCGCACGCGATCGCCTACCTCGCGTCCCCGCTGTCCGCGTCGACGACGGGCGTGGTGCTGCCGGTCGACGCGGGGATGACCTCCCTGCGTCTCTGACCCCCCTCCTCCCTCCCTCCCCGGGCCCCGCCTGCCCCCTTCCGCGGGGGGCTTCGGGCACGATCCCGACCCCAAACCGGGGGCACGCCGGCACGGGGGCCAATCGGGAGCCCACGCCGCGGTGGGGGAGCACGTGGCGCGGGAACGCCCGCCCCCCCG
>JBQCCU010000066.1:0-2381 GCA_051961935.1 Amnibacterium sp.
GCCGCCGGTGCCCGGGACCGCGATCGGCACGGTGGTGCCGTCCGCCAGGTGCAGGCCCGACATCGAGGCGAAGGGCCAGACGGGCAGCGCGTTCAGCGCCGCGCTCACGATGGTGGTGAAGAGGATCCACCACCAGAACTCCGGGCGCGAAGCCCGGCCGCCGAACTCCGCGTAGTTGCGGAAGCCCGACCGGATCGCCTGCTCGAACCGCACGTCTCCTCCTCAGTCCGGGTCGGTCTCGCCCGCGTCGGAGAAGCGGCGGCCCGTCACGGACACCGGCTCGATCACGACGTAGGCGCTCTTCGCCTGCGGGCTCGCCGAGGTGAGCCCGAGGTCGTGCAGCTCCTGCAGCTCGGTGCCGAGCTCCGGGGTGCGGGCGTCGCCCTTCACGACGACGCTCCAGAGCTCGCCGGCCTCCTCGCCGTCGATCTCGAGCGCCACGCGCGGATGCACGGTCAGCGCGTTCAGCTTGGTGCCGTGCGTCGTGCGGAGCACGATGCGGCCGCGCAGCGCCGCGAAGTTCACGGGGAAGAGGTCGACGTCGTAGCCGTCCCGGACCGCGAGCCTGCCGATGCCGCCCGAGCCGAGCAGCCGCCAGCACGCCTCCTCCGTCAGCCGCTCGATGCCGGCCGCGACCGGCCCGTCCGCGGGCGCCTGGCGCGTCGTGTCCATCCGGGTCCTCCCTTGCTCAGCCGGACGCGGGTCCGGTCGTCCACTCGAGGCTGGGCGCGCGGCGGGGAGGGGGGCAGGGCCGAAGGTCATGCGGCTCTCGGCCACCGCGGGCGCCGAAGGACTTCCGACTCTGCGGCGGTCCCACATGGCCCCGGAGGCTGGGACACCACGAAGGAGGTCATCGATGTTCGACCGGGTGGTCGTCGGATGGAACGGCACGAGCGCCGCGGACAGCGCGCTCGACTGGGCGCTGCAGCGGCCGGGCCTCCGGCACCTCGTGCTCGTGCGCGTGGTCGAGGACGGTGCGGCGCCTGCGCACAGCGCGGCCGCCGTCGCGCGGGCCACGGCGCGTGCCGCGGTCGACCACGTCGCCGACCGGCTCCGGATCGAGCACCCGGTGCTCACGATCGACGCGGTGCTCGAGGACGGCCGCGCCGAGGAGGTGCTGCGCCGCTGGGCCGCGCGCGGCTCGCTGCTCGTGCTGGGCATGGCGGACCGGGAGGGCATCGGGCGAGTCCTCGCGACGGACGCGCCCGGACCGGTCGCGCTCATCCCCGAGGGGGCGAGCCGCCGCCACGGCGAGGTCGTGGTGGCGATCGACGGGTTCGTCGCCTCCGCGGCGGCGGCCGAGATCGCGGCGGGGGAGGCGGTGGACCGCCAGGCGGCGGTCGTCGCCGTCCACGTGAGCCGGGACCCGCTGCAGGGCCGGCCCCGGTTCGACCCGGTCCGGGGCACGGGTCTCGGCACCCGGTTCCCGCACCTGCTGATCCGCGAGCGGCTCGTGCGGGGCGATCCCGCGCTCGAGCTCGCGCGCGCCGGCGCGCAGGGCTCCGTGCTGGTGCTCGGGCGCGACGACGCGGAGCGGCCGCTGCTCACGGCGCTGCTGGGGCGCGTGCACGTCCCGACGATCGTGGTCGGACCCGCGGACGCGATCGCCCCGGCGCCGGTCGCCGGCTGAGCGGTGCCGGCACGACGGGGTGCCGGCGCCGTTCGACCGGTCGCGAGGGACCTTGGGCTCTCACCGCGCAGCGCGTCGTCCCTAGGTTCGGCCGCATGACACCGCTGCTCGCGCGTCCCGCCCGCATCACCGCGCTGGTGCTCGCGGCGGCCGTCGCCCTCACCGCCGCGGGTGGCGGCGCCGCGCTGATCGCCGGGTCGATGGTCGAGTCCTCCGGGGCGGCGATCCGGCCGCCGGACGCCTTCCTCGCGGGCAGCCCGTTCGCCGGCTACCTGGTGCCGGGGCTCCTGCTGCTCATCGTGGTGGGCGGCCTCCACGCCCTCGCCTTCGCGGTCCAGCTGCGCCGTTCCGCGTGGGCGCCGCTCGCCACGGCCGTCGCGGCCTTCGGGCTGCTGATCTGGATCTTCGTGCAGATGATCTGGATCCCGTTCAGCCCGCTGCAGGCGGCGTACGAGGCCTTCGCGATCGGCGAGCTCGCCCTGCTGCTCGTCCAGTACGGCGTGCTCGACGTGCTCGCCCCGCGCCGCGAGGTGGCCCGCCGGGCGGCGTCCCGCCAGCGCACCGCGTGAGCGGCCCGGCCGCCCCGGCGGCGCCGCGCCCGGCAGGCGCTGAGGAGCGCGTCGGCGAGGCGCCCGCGGGACTCGGCAGCCGCGAGGCGGCCCGCCGGCTCGCCATCCACGGGCCGAACGTGCTGCCGCCCAAGGCGCGCAGCGGCTGGCTGCGGCAGGTGCTGCGCCAGCTCGTGCATCCG
>JBQCCU010000067.1:0-2264 GCA_051961935.1 Amnibacterium sp.
GACCGGTCTGGCGCGCGACGGCCTGTGGCGGCAGTGACGAAGGTCACCCCGACCTCGACGTCGAGCGCTACCCGGCCTGGTACCAGTTCCGCTCCCAGCGGTGCCGCTTCAGGGCCTCGAGCTGCTCCTTCGGCAGGTCGCCGCGATCGCTCGTCGCCGCGTTGCGCTCGACGTTCCGGACGGTCCGCATCCCGGCGATGACCGTCGAGACGGCCGGGTGCGCGAGCACGTAGCGGAGCGCGAGGTCGGGCAGCGCGTCGCGGTCGACGCCGAGGTCCTCGAGCAGGGCGGAGACGTGCTCCTCGACCTGCTTCGGCCGGTCGCCGCCGAAGTAGCGGCCCCGGAAGTCGCCCTCCTCGAACGTGCTGTCCGCGGCGATCCGCCCGGTGAGGCCGCCCTCGTCGAGCGCGACCCGCACGATCACGCCGATGCCGTGCTCCTGGCAGGCCGGGAGCAGCTGCTCCTCCGGCTGCTGCGAGAACACGTTGTAGATCACCTGCACCGTCTCCACGACGCCCGAGCGGATGAGGGCGAGCGCGTTCTCCGGCTGGTAGTCGTTGATCGAGACGCCGAAGTGGCGGATCTTCCCCTGGTCCTTGAGCGCCTGGACGGTCTCGAGCCAGTCGCCCTTGCCCACCCACTCGTCGCTCCAGACGTGGAACTGCAGCACGTCGAACGCGTCGAGGCCGCTCGCCTTCAGGCTCGTCTCGAGGCTGGCGCGGATGTGGGCGCCCGGGAACGCCTCCTCGACCGGGACGCCGTCCCGCGCCGGCCACTCGCCGTTCTTCGGCGGGACCTTGGTGGCGACGACGACGATGTCCTCGCCGGCGTGCTCGCGGACGACCCGGCCGACGAGCTCCTCGCTCCGGCCGTAGCCACGGGCGGTGTCGATGAAGTTCCCGCCGAGCTCGAGGAACCGTCCGAGCGCCTGCAGCGACTCCTCGTCCTGCGCGCCGACCCAACCGCCGCCGGCGCCGCCGATGCCCCACGCGCCGTACCCGATGTCGGACACCCTCAGGCCGGTCCGGCCCAGCTGTCGGTACTGCATGTCGACCCCTTCCGTCTGCTCGGGACGCTATCGGCGTCGCCCGGACGCGCGGTGGGTGCGGGAGGGCCGGTCAGCGCGCGGCCGCTGCGCCGACCCCGGCCTGCAGCATCGCGAACATGCCGGGCCCGACCGGGATCCCGGCCTCCCGGAGGGCGAGTACCGCGGCGCCGACGAGGCCGTCGGCCACGGGGACGGAGGCCGCGCCGCCCGCGGCGTCGACGAGGGGCTGGAGCAGCTCCGGCTCGAGCTTCAGGTGGCCCTGCACGAGCACGCTGCCGCCGAAGACGAGCGGACCCTCGCCCTGGATCCTCCGGACGCGCCGGAGGAGGGCGGCGAGGTGCTCGAGCGAGTCGCAGACCAGGTCGCGCGCCACTTCGTCGGTGCCGACGAGCTGGAACGCGAGCGGCGCGAACCGGGCGAGCTCCACCGGCCGCAGGTCGTACAGGGCGCGGACGAGCCGGTTCAGCACGACCGGTCGGCCGTTCACGATCTCGCGGTCGTCGTGGACGCCCATCCGCTCGATCACGAGGGGCGTGAGGGCGGTGGTGGGGCCGCCGTCGAGGTCGTCGATCACGGCCCGGGCGAGGTGGTGGCCGATCCAGAAGCCGGAGCCGGCGTCGCCGAGGAGCCAGCCGGTGCCGTCCACGACGCGCGCCATGCGGCCGTCGGCGATCGCGCCGCCGATCGCGCCGGTGCCCGCGATGAGCGCCGCGCCGGCGAGCTCTGGGGTGCCGGAGCAGAAGAGGGCCAGCAGGTCGCCGGCCGGGGTGATCGGCGCGGCGACGCCGAGCGGGGCGAGCCGCTCGAGCACCCGGTCGTGGAAGCCGATGCCGCCGCCGGCATGGGCGAGGAGGATCCGCTCGACGGAGCGGCGGGGGCCCGCGGTGGCCAGGGCCTCGCCGATCGCGGCGGCCACGGCGGCGGAAGCGCCGTCGACCCCGATGGAGGTCGGATTGCCGCCTGAGGCGCGGCCGTAGCCGAGGACGGAGCCCTCCTCGTCGACGAGCACGGCCCTCGTCGACGTGCCCCCGGCGTCGACGGCGAGGAACTCATGCATCGTTACGCCATTGCAACCCGAGTGGCACGGCGTCACTCTAAGGTGAAACGAGGTCTCGGGCGATGGTGCCCGGGGAGGAAACGGGTTCTCACGTGGCCGATACCGATGCACAGAACGACGCGCCTCGCGGCGACGCCGCCGCGTCCGCGGTGCACAACC
>JBQCCU010000068.1:0-4525 GCA_051961935.1 Amnibacterium sp.
CGAGCGGGTCGGTGCCGCGCGGCTGCTCGACCGGGAGACGGGGCGCCGGTTCCTCGCCGGCACCATCCACGCGACCCCGCTCACGGACCCGAACGTCGTACGGCGCCGCCAGATCGCCGCGGCGCTCGAGGGCATCGACCGCCTCGGACCGGACCTGCCGCTGCTGCTGGCCGGCGATCTGAACCATCCGTGGTTCCTCGGCGGCCTCGAGCGGCGCCTCGCATCCCGCGGCCGCACCCTCGTGCGGAGCGATGTCGGCACCTTCCACGGCCTCGGCCCGCGCGGCGCGTTCGACGTGGCGATCGTGCGCGGGCTTCCGCTGGAGTCGGCGACCACCCTGCCCCGCCGCGCCTCCGACCACCGCCCGGTCCGGTTCGACCTGGAGCTGGCGCCGCCGCAGCAGGGCTGAACGTCCGGCCGGGAACGGTCAGGCCGCGACCTCGCCGAGGGGCTCGGCGACGCGGAACCCGCAGCCGGTGGCCGCCCGGATCCCCTCCACGGTCTCGCCCGGCGCCAGCTCGAGCAGCAGGAGCCCGTCGTCGGTGACGTCGAAGACGGCGCGGTCGGTGATGATGCGGTCCACGCAGGCCTTGCCGGTGAGGGGCAGCGTGCAGGTCTCGAGGATCTTGTGCTCGCCGGACTTCGCCACGTGCTCCATGAGCACGATGACCCGCTGGGCGCCGGCGACGAGGTCCATCGCGCCGCCCATACCCTTGATCAGCTTGCCGGGGATGGCCCAGTTCGCGATGTCGCCGTGCTCGGAGACCTGCATCGCCCCGAGCACCGCCGTGGCCACGCGGCCGCCGCGGATCATCCCGAAGCTCGTCGCCGAGTCGAAGAACGCGGCGCCGGGCAGCACCGTCACCGTCTCCTTGCCCGCGTTGATGAGCTTCGGGTCCTCCTCCCCCTCCCACGGGTAGGGGCCGACGCCGAGGATGCCGTTCTCGGAATGCAGCACGATCGACATGCCGTCCGGCACATGGTTCGGGATGAGGGTCGGCAGGCCGATGCCGAGGTTCACGTACGAGCCGTCCTGCAGCTCCTGGGCGGCCCTGGCGGCCATCTCGTTCCGGCTAAGCGGCATGTCAGTTGCTCCCTCGTGTGCGCACGGTCCGCTTCTCGATCGGCAGCTCGCTCGACTGCTCCGGCGTGAGCGGCACCACGCGGTCGACGAAGATGCCGGGCAGGTGCACCGCATCCGGGTCGATGGCGCCGGGCTCGACGACCTCCTCGACCTCGGCGATCGTGACGCGCCCCGCCATGCCGGCGAGCGGGTTGAAGTTCCGGGCGGTCTGCTCGAACACGAGGTTGCCGTGCCGGTCGGCCTTCGCGGCCCGGATGAGCGCGAAGTCGGTGCGGAGCGCCGTCTCGAGCACGTACTCCGTCTGCCGGCCGAGCACGTCGAACACCGCCGTGGGCTTCGGCGGCGACGCGACGGCGACGCTCCCGTCCGCCGCGTAGCGCCACGGCAGGCCGCCCTCCGACACCAGGGTGCCGACGCCGCTGGCCGTGTAGAACGCGGGGATGCCCACCCCACCTGCGCGCAGCCGCTCGGCGAGGGTGCCCTGGGGCGTCAGCTCGACCTCGAGCTCGCCGCCGAGGTACTGGCGCGCGAACTCCTTGTTCTCGCCCACGTAGGAGCCGATCACCCGGCGGATGCGCCGCTCCGCCCGCAGGAGACCGAGGCCCCAGTCGTCGACGCCGCAGTTGTTGGACACCACCTCGAGGTCGGTGGTGCTCGTCTCGAGCAGCGCCCGGATCAGCACGATCGGCACCCCGACCAGCCCGAATCCGCCGACCGCGACCGAGGCGCCGTCGGGGATGTCCGCGATCGCCTCCCTCGCCGATGGGACGACCTTGTCCATCGATGCTCCTTCCGTGACGGAGGGAGCGGGATCTCGCCGCTCCATCGCGTCGTGCTCCACCCTGCCAGGTGGTCGACCGACGCGGGAGACGGGCGCGGGCGGCGTCCGCGGTGCGAGGATGCGGCCGTGCTCTTCGTGATGCGGTACGCCATGACGCCCGGGGCGTCCGATCGGGTGATGGACGTCTACCCGCGCCACCGCGCCTACCTCGACCGGATGGCCGAGGGCGGCGAGATCCTCCTCATCGGTCCGCTGCTGCCCGCGCCCGGAAGCGGCGCGATGGCCGTCTTCCGGACACGGAAGGCCGCGGACGCGTTCGCCGGCGGGGATCCCTTCGTGCTCGAGGGGCTCGCCGAGCCCCTGCCCGTGCAGGAGTGGGACGCGCTCGAGTACCGCTGACCCGGAGCCCGGAAGCACTTCAGCAGGACGAGAACGCTCCAGCAGGACGAAACCGGCCGTTTCGTCCTGCCGAAGGGATCTGGTCCTGCTGAGGTGCTCGGGTGGTGCGCCGGCTACGCCGGAACCGCCACCGGCTCGGCGGGGAGCTCGTGCCCCGGCGCGGCCGGCTCCACGGCCGCCGCCGAGCGGGGGCGCCGCCGGAAGAGCAGGGCGGCGAGGACGGCGCCGCCCACGAACAGCGCCGCGTCGATCCGGTACGCGACCGCGTAGCCGTGCACCGCGGCCTCGGCCAGCACGGCGGGGGTCGGCGGCAGGTGGTCCTGCACGTAGGCGGTGGCCGTGGTGGTGACGAGCGTGTTCAGGAGCGCGGTGCCGACGGATCCGCCCACCTGCTGGCTCGTGTTCACGAGCGCGGACGCCACACCGGCGAAGCGCCGGTCGACGCCGAGCGTGGCGGACTGGATCGCGCCGGGCATGACGGTCCCCATGCCGAGGCCCATCACCATGAGGCCGGGCAGCAATCCACCGGCGTAGGAGCTGTGCACGTCGAGCCGGGTGAAGAGCACCATCGCCGTGGCGACGAGCAGCATGCCGGTCGGCACGAGCACCTTCGGGCCGAACCGGGGGAGCAGCAGGTTGGTGCCGAGCTGGGCGGCGAGCACGAGGCAGCCGATCATCGGCAGGAACGCGAGCCCCGTCTGGATGGGGCTGTAGCCGAGCGTCGTCTCCGTGTAGTAGGTGACGAACAGGAACACCGCGAACATGCCGGCACCGGCGATCAGCACGGATGCGAACGCCGCGCCCCGGTTGCGGTCCAGCACCACGGCGAGCGGCAGCAGCGGATGCGCCGCGCGCCGCTGCCGGAGCACGAACGCCACGAGCAGCACGGCGGCAGCCACGAGCGGGCCCCAGGTCCAGCCCGAGCCCCAGGTGTCGGTCTCGGCGTTCGAGAAGCCGTAGACGAGCCCGAACAGCGCGGCCGAGACGAGCACGGTGCCGGGCACGTCGAGGCGCGGCCGCGGGCCCTGGCGATGCAGCGCGGGGACGAGCAGCAGCGCGCCGAGCACCGCGAGCACCGCGATCGGCACGTTGATGTAGAGGCTCCAGCGCCAGTCGAGGTCCTGGGTCAGCACCCCGCCGAGCAGCAGCCCGATCGCGCCGCCCGCTCCGGCGATGGCGCCGAAGACACCGAAGGCGCGCGCCCGCTCCTTCGGCACGGTGAACGTGGTCGTGAGCACCGCGAGGGCGGTGGGGGCGAGCAGCGCGCCGAACGCGCCCTGCACCGCGCGGGCGGTCACGAGCATGGAGAAGCTCGTCGCCGCGCCGCCGACGGCGGATGCGGCGGCGAAGCCGAGCAGGCCGAGCACGAAGGTGAGCTTGCGTCCGACCAGGTCGGAGAGCCGGCCGCCGAGCAGCAGCAGGCTCCCGAACGCGAGTGCGTAGGCGGTGACGATCCACTGCCGCTCGCCGTTGCTGAAGCCGAGGTCGCGCTGGGCGGAGGGGAGCGCGATGTTCACGACGGTGTTGTCGAGCACCACCATCAGCTGGGCGAGGCCGATCACCACGAGGGTGAGCCAGCGGCGTGAGGGGGGAGCGGCGGTTCCGGCCGCCGGAAGGGTCGAGGTCATGCCGGGAGCATATACGGAACGTCACAGTTCCGAAACCCTCGCGTACCGATACCGACTCGTTCCGGAACGGTTCCGTTCCTGCTACCCTGGGGTGCTGGAGGGATGGGGCGATGACGCAGACCGAACCCGCGACGACGCAGGGCGCGGTCCGGCCGGGACGGAAGCGGGACGAGACCCGCGATCCCGAGATCCTCGCCGCGGCCATCGACGTGCTCGCCGAGGTCGGGTACGAGCGCATGACCGTCGACATGGTCGCCGCGCGAGCGAAGGCCGGGAAGGCGACGCTCTACCGGCGGTGGCCGTCCAAGGCCGAGCTCGTCGTCGAGGCGGTCGGCTGCATGGGCGGCGACGGCGTCCGCGCGGCCCCGGACACCGGCACCCTCCGCGGCGACCTCGTCGCGCTGCTGTCCCCGAGGACGGTGGTCGATGCGGACCGCAAGCTGCGGGTGCTGCTCGGGCTCGCCTCGGTGATCGTGCACTCGCCCGACCTCGCCGAGTCCATCCGGGAGGCGTTCCTGGAGCCGCGGGCGACGATGACCCGGGTGCTGCTGCAGCGCGCGGTCGACCGCGGTGAGGCGCGTCCCGACACGGACGTCGAGCTGCTGTCCCGCGTGAGCTCATCCATGGTCATCG
>JBQCCU010000069.1:0-3731 GCA_051961935.1 Amnibacterium sp.
CGGTTCTGCAGGCGGATCGAATGCTACGTTGCTCCGCGTCGCCGAGCGAACCGTCGCCGGCGAGCGGATCGACGAAGACGGAAGAGCGCGATGGTGCGAGACGCAGCGATGGCGCCGGGCCTGCCCCGGCCGGCCGGCCCCTACTCCCACGTCGCCGGGGTCGGGGGCCTGCACTTCGCCTCCGGTCAGGCCGGCGCGGACGGCGACGGCCGCCTCGCATCCGGGATCGCCGCGCAGTCGACGCAGTGCTTCGCGAACCTGCTCACCGCCGTGGCGGCGGCGGGCGCCACGGAGCGCGACGTCGTCAAGGTCACCGTCTACCTCACGGACGTCGCGGACTTCGCGGCGATGAACGAGGCGTACGAATCCACCTTCACCGCGCCGTACCCGGCGCGGACGACCGTGTATGTCACCCTGCCACCCGAGCTGCTCATCGAAGCGGACGTGGTGGCCATCACAGCTGCGAAGGAGCAGGCGGAATGAATCGGAAGACGGGTAGAAGGCTTCTCGCGGGGGTCGCGGCCGCTGCGGTGAGCAGCGTCGTCCTGGCGGGCTGCAGCACCTCTGGCGGGTCCTCGGGTCCCGTGAACACCAAGGCTCCGGTCACCCTGACCTGGTGGACCGGGCAGGCCCAGGCGGCGGAGACGTCGCTGGAGGCGCTCGCCAAGGAGTTCCACAAGGACCACCCGAACGTGACGATCAACGTCTCCTCGGGCGCGCCGACCACCGACGACCTGCTGCAGAAGATCACCGCCGGGTTCGCGAGCAACCAGTACCCCGACATCTCCTACGCCTTCGGCAGCTGGACCGGCGCGCTCCAGTCGAGCGGCCGGATGCAGGACATCACGAAGCTCGTGAAGGACCCGTCGGTGCACTGGGACCAGTTCCCGGCGTCGGGTCGGGAGACGGCCACCCCGAGCGGTGAGACCATCGGCTTCCCGTCGGTGATCGACAACCTCACGCTGATCTACAACAAGAAGATCTTCGACGCGGCGCACGGGGCCTATCCCACGAACGACTGGAGCTGGGACAAGTTCCGGGCGGTGGCGAAGCAGCTGACCGATCCCTCGAAGCAGATCTACGGCACCGCCTACCCGGTCGACGGCTCGGAGGACACGACCTGGCGGTTCTGGCCCCTGCTCTGGCAGCACGGCGGCCAGATCCTCAGCGCGGACGGCAAGAAGTCCGCGTTCGACTCCAAGGCCGGCATCGACTCGCTGACGTTCCTCCAGCAGATGGCGGTCAAGGACAAGAGCGTCTACCTCGACCAGACCGACCAGAAGTACGAGAACCTCTTCACCTCCGGCCGGATCGCCATGATCCCGGACGGCCCGTGGCTGATGTCGAACCTGAAGGACGCGCACACCGACTACGGCGTGACGTACCTGCCGGGCACGAACGGGAACCAGACCACCGTGTCCGGTCCCGACATCTGGGCGCTGTTCGACCACAAGGACGCGAACCGCAGCTACTGGTCGTACCAGCTCATCAAGTGGCTGACCGACCCCGCGCAGGACGCGCGCTACAACCTCGCCCTCGGCAACCTGCCCATGCGCCCCACCGCGGAGCAGAACCTGCCGCAGTACAAGGCGCTGGTGAAGGACTACCCCGGCACCGACGTGATGATCGCGAACTTCAAGAACGTGAAGTACGCGCGGCCCACCGCATCCGGCTACCCGGGGCTGTCCACCGCGATCGGCAAGGCGATCGCCGACGTCCTGCAGGGCCAGGGCGACCCGGCGTCCGCGCTGAAGCAGGCGGCCTCCGCGGCGGACACCGCGCTCGCGAAGGGCTGACCGGGATGGCGCAGCAGACCGCGGTGCTCCCGGGCCGGCCGGCCCGGACCCGCGCCCGTCGCCGCGGCGCCGTGAAGCGCACGTTCGAGGGATGGGGATTCGTCGCTCCGGCGACGATCCTCATCCTCGGGCTGTCCATCTTCCCGGCGGGCTGGGCGTTCCTGCTCTCGCTCGAGAAGTGGAACGGGTTCAGCACCCCCACGTTCCTGGGGGTGGGCAACTACGCCGAGATCGTGAGCGACCAGGAGTTCTGGTCCGCGTTCGGCCACACGGCGCTCTACGTGGTGCTCTTCGTCCCCTCGTCGGTGCTCGCGGGCCTGCTGCTCGCGCTCCTGCTGAACAAGCGGATCCGCTTCATGGGGCTGTACCGCACGGCGATCTTCGTCCCGTTCGTGGTCTCCCCGGCCACCACCGGTGTCCTGACGAACTATCTGTTCGACCAGCAGTTCGGCATCGTGAACCACGTGCTGGGGATCGTGGGACTCGGGCAGCCGGGCTGGCTGGCGGATCCGCACCAGGCGATGATCGTCATCGCGATCATGTCGCTCTGGGGCTCGGCGGCCTTCACCACGGTGATCTACCTCGCCGCGCTGCAGGACATCCCGCCCGAGCTGCTGGAGGCGGCGGCGATCGACGGTGCGAACCGTTGGCAGGCGTTCTGGAAGGTGGTGTGGCCCGAGCTCGCCGCTGTGACGGTGTTCGTCGCGATCTGGCAGGCCGTGCAGGCGACGCAGCTCTTCGACCTCGTGTACACGACGACCCGAGGCGGCCCGCTGAACGCGACCGAGACGATCGTCTACTACCTCTGGAACACGGCGTTCCACCAGTTCCAGTTCGGCTACGGCTCGGCGGTCTCCTACGTGCTCTTCGGGGGGACGCTGATCGTCACCCTCGTGTTCGTGCTGCTCTCCCGTCGCAACTCGAGTGAGGCGATCTGATGACGACCGCAGTACGGCAGCCCGCGGTGGCCGCCAAGCGCACCCCTGGCCCGCGGCGGCGGGGCCTGCCCTTCAGCCCGCGGCACATCGTGCTCATCCCGATCGCGTTCGTGTTCGCGGTGCCGCTGCTGCAGATGTTCCTCGCGGCCGTCTCACCCGCGGCGGAGCTGATCCAGTACCCGCCGCCCTTCATCCCGAGCCACCTGACGCTCGGGGGCTTCCAGCGGCTGTTCCAGCAGTCGGACATCCTGCTCTGGCTGGGCAACACGGTCATCGTGTCGGTCGTCGCGATCGTCTCGAACCTCGTGCTGTGCTCACTCGCCGGCTACGGGTTCGCGCGCCTGAAGTTCGCCGGCCGGAACTTCGGCTTCTTCGGCATCCTCGCGACGATCATGATCCCCACCCAGGTGCTCATGATCCCCACGTTCGTGATGTTCGCGAGCGTCGGCCTGACGAACACGCTCGGCGCGGCGATCGTGCCGTGGCTCGCCAGCGCGTTCGGGGTGTTCCTCATGCGGCAGTTCTTCCTGTCGCTGCCGGCCGAGCTGGAGGAGGCGGGGCTCATCGACGGGTGCAACCGGTTCCAGGTCTTCTGGCGCATCGTGCTCCCGCTCGCGAAGCCCGCCCTGGCGACGCTCGCGATCTTCACGCTGCTCGGCGCCTGGAACGACCTCGTCTGGCCGATCGTCGCGATCAACAACCCTGGGGCCTTCACCCTGCAGCTGGGCATCGCGAACTTCCAGGGCGTGCGCCGGACGGACTGGTCGCTGCTCATGGCGGGCAACGTGGTCGCGACGCTGCCGCTGATCGTCTTCTTCGTCGTGGCGCAGAAGCAGTTCGTCGCCACCATGACCTTCTCCGGGCTCAAGGGGTAGGGCGCTCGCAGCGCCCGGCACCGTGCCCCGCGGCACGGCGCCCGTCCCTCCGCGCCCGCGCGGAGCCCATCCGACCTCCTGCACAGAAAGCGAACCCCTCATGACTCGAACCGCACTCGTCA
>JBQCCU010000070.1:0-4994 GCA_051961935.1 Amnibacterium sp.
GGCGGGGGCCTTCCTGCATCTCCCCCGCGCCTGCGCCTGCTCGTCACGTCGCGCGTCTCGCGTCTGCTGTCCGCCCGGACAACTGTGGCTGCTGTTCCGGCAGCAGTTGTCCGCACGGACAGCACACGGGGGCGGCCCTGCCGCGCACCGCGAACCGTGCGTTCGGGAGACGGTCAGCCGGCGCGGCGGCGGCGGAGCACCGCGTCGAGATCGGTGAGCACCGGCCCGCTCTCGGCGACGATGCCCATCGCGGCGAGCGCCGGATGCGCGCGCGGCTCGAGCGTCGCGACACCGGGCGCGGCTGCGGCTGCCCGCAGCGCCTCGTCCGACCGCGCGGCCGCCGCGTCGAGCGACGCCGCGACGGCGACCGCGTCGTGGGGCTGCGCCGCGACCTCCTCCCTCTCGAGGTAGAGCGGCTTCGGCAGGGGCACGGGCGTCCAGGTGGGCCGCGCCTGCTCGCTGCGCTGCCAGTCCGTGAAGCTGCGCGGCGCCTCCGGCACGACCACCGCGTGGTCGACGGCCTCCACCGCCCGGTGCGCCGCCGCGACCGTCGCGGCGCGCTGCAGCAGCGCCAGCGCCCCGAAGACGCCGATGGCGCCCGCCACCGCGGGGAACCAGTTCGCCGCCTGCAGCACCTGCGCCACGCCGTACGCGACGAGGGCGAGCGAGAGGATGAGCACGTTCGCGGCGAGCACCCGGGAGCGGCGCAGCCGGGTCGCGGCGAGCGCGGAGACCGCCTGGGCCCGCTGCCGCGGCTCGCGCGGCTGGCGACGTCGCCGGGCCAGGGCGCGCTCGGCGGCGGTCTCCCGAGGGCGGGCCACGCTCTCGGCCTGCCGAGCCGCGTCGCGGAGCGCCCGATGCTGCTCGGCGACGCTCCGTGCGGTCACCTCCGCGCGGACCTCGTCCGGCACCTCCGCCGTCTCCGCGAGGATCCGCAGCGTCTGCTGCAGCCGCACCGCCGTGCGCTCGGTCGTCAGGTACTGGCGCCGGCGCAGCCACGTCGGGGTCAGATAGAGCAGCCAGAGCACCGCCGCGAAGGCGATGATCGCCCCGCCACCGAATCCGCCCGCCATAGCACGAACGCTAGGCTCCTGCCCCTCTCCGCCCGTGGATCAGACGTGGGCGTGTCGCGCCGCGCGACACTCCGGGCGCGTCCCGCCCCAATCCGCGGGACGCCGGCCGGTCGACGCCGTACCGGCCACATGCCCATGTGCCGCGTGCATGCAGGAACCCGCCCGTGGAGGGCTTCTCCGGCACGGCGGCATGCAGACGGATCGGTCGCTCAGGGGAACGGCGTGCGCGCGAGCTCCTGATCGGCCTCGGGCACCCGCGCCGCGTCCGGCGGCACCGCGCCCTCGCGCCAGCGCCGCAGCACCCCACCGGGCACCTCCTCGGCGACGAGCGCGAAGCAGTAGTGGTCGCGCCAGTCCCCGTTGATGTGGATGTAGCGCCGCTTCAGCCCCTCGTACCGGAAGCCGAGCTTCTCCACCACCCGCAGCGACTTCGCGTTCTCGGGCCGGATGCAGATCTCCATCCGGTGCAGCCCGAGGCCCTGGAAGCAGTGGTCGGTCGCGAGGGCGACCGCGGTGGGGGTCGCGTTCCGGCCGGCGAACCGCTCGGCGATCCAGTAGCCGATCGTGGCGCTCGACAGGGAGCCGTAGGAGATCGACGTGACGTTCAGCTGCCCGGCGAGCTCCCCGTCGACCTCGATGATGAACGGCAGCCCCTGCCCGTTGCGGGCGTTCTGCTGCAGGGCGCGGATGCTCCCGCGGGTGTCGAAGCCGACGGAGCCGCGCGGGCTGGTCGCCTCCCACTCCCGCATCCAGGCGCGTCCCTCGACGAGCTCGCGCTCGACGGCGCGCGCGTCGCGCAGACGGATGGGGCGGATGCCGATGGATCCGCTCGTCAGGGTGGGGATCGGCATCGGTTCGGTTGCGCTCAGTCCAGGTCGGCGGCGAACTGCTTCAACCACGGCCGCAGCTCGGGGCCGAGGTCCGCACGCTCGGTCGCGAGCTGCAGGATCGCCTTGATGTAGTCGATCTTGTCACCCGTGTCGTAGCGGCGGCCGCGGAACACGACGCCGTACACGCCGCCGGTCCACTCCGGCGCGCCCGCCATCTTCTGCAGCGCGTCGGTGAGCTGGATCTCGCCGCCCTTGCCCGGGCCGGTGTGCTCGAGCACGTCGAACACCTCGGGCCGCAGCACGTACCGGCCGATGATCGCGAGGTTCGAGGGCGCGTTCTCCTTCGACGGCTTCTCGACGAGGCCCGTCACCCGGACGACGTCCTCGGAGTCGGTCGGCTCGACCTCCGCGGCGCCGTAGAGGTGGATCTGCTCCGGCTCGACCTCGAGCAGGGCGACGATGGAGGCGCGGCGGCGCTGCTGCTCCTCGATCATGCGCTTCAGCAGCGGGTCGCGCTGGTCGATGAGGTCGTCACCGAGGAGCACCGCGAACGGCTCGTGGCCCACGTGCATCCGCGCCTGGAGGACGGCGTGGCCGAGGCCGTGCGGGTCGCCCTGCCGGAAGTAGTGGATGTCGGCGATGTTCGTCGACTCGTGCACGCGCTGGAGCTTGTCGTGGTCGCCCTTGCGCTCGAGGGTCGCCTCGAGCTCGTACACCCGGTCGAAGTGGTTCTCGAGCGCGTACTTGTTGCGGCCCGTGACCATGAGCACGTCGTGCAGGCCCGCCGCGACGGCCTCCTCGACCACGTACTGGATGGCCGGCTTGTCGACCACCGGCAGCATCTCCTTCGGCATCGCCTTCGTGGCGGGAAGGAATCGGGTGCCGAGCCCGGCGGCCGGAATGACCGCTTTGGTGATCGCATACGCCATTGCGCAAGGCTATCGGAGCACCGTTTCTAGGATCAGGGGCATGGGAGCCGATCCGACCCACCAGAAGAGGGCCTTGCGCGCGGAGCTGCGGGAACGTAGGCGCACCCGCACCTCGGTCGAGAAGCAGCGGGCGACGGAGGGATTCACGGAGCGGCTCGTCGCGCTGACGGAGCGGCTCGGCGCCCGATCGGTGTCCTGCTACCTCTCCGCCGCCGACGAGCCGAACACCCGCCCGTTCGTGAACTGGGCGCGGGAGCACGGCGTCCGGGTGCTGTTCCCGATCAGCCGCGAGGACGGGCTGCTCGACTGGACGACCGCCACCCCGGGCGAGGAGGAGTACATCGGCCTGTACGGGATGCCGGAGCCCGTCGGGGAGCCGCTCGGCCCGATCGCGATCAACGACGTCGACCTCATCGTCGTGCCGGCGGCGGCGGTCGACGCATCCGGGATGCGGCTCGGCTGGGGCCGCGGGTACTACGACAAGACGCTCGGCTCGATGGAGCGGTGCCCGCCGGTGTACGGGGTAGTCTTCGACGGCGAATTCGTGGACGAGGTGCCGAGAGAACGTCATGATCAGGCGCTCGACGGCGTGATCACCCCCACGAGGACCGTGGAGTTCTCCACGAGATCGGCCCGCCGACGGAGGATCTGACCCGATGCCCACCTATGCCTACAAGTGCCGCGACTGCGAAACCCCCCTCGAGGTGCACCAGGAGTTCAGCGACGCACCCCTGACCGTCTGCCCCACCTGCGGCGGCACGCTGCGGAAGCAGTACGGCTCCGTCGGGGTGACCTTCAACGGCTCGGGCTTCTACCGCACCGACTCGCGCAAGCCGGAGAGCACCACGAGCTCGACCGCCGCGTCCGACTCCGGGTCGTCGACCTCGAAGAGCGACAGCGGATCGGCCCCGAAGACGGAGTCGAAGCCGGCCGCCAAGCCCGCGGCCGCTCCCGCCTCCTGACCCCGAGCGGGAACGCGCCGGACGGCCCTGCCGGGTGCGGCGGCCCGTCTGCTACACAGGCCGGGTGAAGGGTTTCCGGGACTTCGTCCTCCGCGGCAACGTCATCGACCTGGCCGTCGCGGTGGTGATCGGGACCGCGTTCACCGCCATCGTGACGGCGATCGTGACCAACCTGATCAACCCGCTGATCAGTGCGCTGTTCAACGCGGCGAGCCTGGACAACGCGCTCGTCGTGCATCTGCCGACCCTGTCCGGCAAGGCCTCCGACCTGCGGTTCGGCGCGGTGATCGGCGCGATCATCAACTTCCTCATCATCGCCGCGGTCGTCTACTTCGCGTTCGTGGTGCCGATCAACTACGCGATGAAGAAGGCGTTCGCCCGGAAGAAGCAGGAGGAGTCGGCCACCCCCGCGGAGGTGCCGCCGACCGAGACGGAGCTGCTCATCCAGATCCGCGACCTGCTCGCGGGACGGCCGAGCCCCGAGGGCGACCACACGCTCCCCCCGGGCCACGGCAACCACCGCGCCTGACGCACCACCCGCTGCACGAACGACGGAGTTCTGAGCGGAATCGGCCCCGGATCCGCATGGGCTCGTTCGGCGGAGGCGGGCTCTCCGTCGTTCGTGCAGGGATCCGACGCCGCTAGCCCCAGTGCGGCGGCTTGTCCGCCTTCAGGCGCTCGTCGTTGCCGTCCACCCGGTCGCCCCAGGCGCGCGGCTCGTCCTCCCCGGCGAGCGGGGCCTCCCCCGCCGGCGTCGGATCGGATCCGGGCGCCGGTTCCGTGCGCACCCGGCGGTGCCGTCGCGCCGACGTCAGGTGTGCACCTCGACGACGGGGACGGTGTTCGTCAGCGGCGACGGCTCCCTGGCGCCGAGCGCGATCGCGATGCGCTGCGCCACCGCGTCGGGGTCGGAGAACAGGTCGAAGCTGTGCACGCGGAGGTAGTGCCAGCCGAGCCGCTTCAGCATCTCCGGCCGCAGCCGCAGGCTCTGCCGCAGCGACGAGCGCCCCAGCGTCGAGTCGGTCTCCACGGTCATCGCCCGGGCGCCGTAGCTCGCCACGAGCGGCAGCTTGCCGTGGTAGCCGAGCGACGCCTTCATCCCGTGCGCGCGGAGCCGGCGGGCGAGGTCAACGAGCATCGCATCGCGGTCGTCGTCGAGCGGGTCGTCCGCGACGCGCGCCTCCGCGTCGGCGAGCAGCC
>JBQCCU010000071.1:0-2516 GCA_051961935.1 Amnibacterium sp.
GCCCCCACCCCCCCCCCCCCCCCCCCCCCCCCCCCCCCACACCCCCCCCCCCCCCCCCAACACCCCAACCCCCCCCCCCCCCCCGCCCTGACACCCCCCGCACACCCGGCCCCGTTGACCAACCCCCCCCGGGGGGGGCCCCCCCCCCCGGGCGCCCGGGCGGGGGGGGGGGGGGGGGGGGCCGGCCCGCGCGCCGGCCCCCCCCGCCGGCGATCAGAAGGCGAGGCTCGCGAGCACCAGGTCCGCGGGCAGGTGGCTCGTCGCGCCGGGGTAGCGGGCGTCGAGCTGCGTGGTGAGCGAATTCACCGAGTCTAACGACCGGTTCTTCAGCCAGCTGTAGATGGACTGGTCGCGGTTCCGGCCGAAGTCGATGCCGGTCCAGCTCTGCCCGGTCAGGGGCACGGTCAGCGCGAAGCGCATCGTGCCCCGCGCCTTCGTGAGCGTGACCTCGCCGACGACACCGTGCACGGTGACGGTGGTCGTGGTCACGACGGGCTTCACGACGTGCACCCGCTTCGCGGGCCTCGCCTTCGCGACGGGCTTCGCCTTCTTGATCGTGTGCACGACGTGAGCCACCGGCTTCGCGCGGTGCACCGGGTGCACGACCGCGGCGGTCCGCGCGCGCAGCGGCTTCGCGTGCGAGACGGGCTTCGTGACGGCGGCTGCCGCGGTGGTGTGGTGCGACGCGGTCGCGGCGACGGCGGGCAGCGCGCAGCCGGCGGCCACGAGCGCAGCGGCGCCGACGGCGGCGATGGGAACGACGAACTTCATGGACGGCTCCTCGACTGCTTCCCCCGGAAGCATCGGCGGCCTCGGGTGAGGCCGTGGTTGGGTGACGTCGCCCGGCATCCCCCCCCCGTCGACGAGGCGATCCAACGGGATCCCCCGCAGCCGAGCGGATCCCCATTGCGAGGGGGTCACGCGGCTTCCGTCCCCAGAGGTGGGGGCATCCGGGCCGAGCCGCCTGGCATCCACCTGAACGGATGCGACGGAACCCGACTGACGGGGCCCCGCAGCCGGCCCTACAGTCCCTCCATGGCATCGGTGCTGACCGCGCTCGAGTTCTCCTCCCGGCCCGGGCTCGCGGACTGGCGAGTGCTCCACGCCGGGCCCACCGCGCGGTTCCGCACCGCCTCGATGGCCGACGGCGCCCGCCTCGCCGCCGCGATCGCCCCCGTGGCGGACCGAGCCGCGGTGCCCGTCGACGTCGACCTCCGCACGGACGCCGTCACGGTCCGTCTCCCGGTCCGCCGCAACGCCGAGATGGACGAGGGGCACGCGGCGACCGCCTCCGCCGTCTCCGCCGCGGCCGCGGGGCTCGGGCTGACCGCCGATCCGGTGCCCGTGCAGTCGGTGCAGGTCGCCCTCGACGCCGAGGACGTCGGCGCGGTCACCCGGTTCTGGTCGGCGGCCCTCGGCTACGAGTCGGACGGCCACCACCTCTACGACCCGCAGCGCCTGAACCCCACCCTCTTCGTGCAGGAGAAGGCGTGGCGCGCGCCTCGGAACCGCTTCCACGTCGACGTCTCCGTGCCGCACGATCGCGCCGAGCAGCGGATCAAGGCGGTGCTGGCCGCGGGCGGGCGGCTGCTGGGCGACCGCTCCGCACCGAGCTGGTGGTCCCTGATCGACGTCGAGGGCAACGTGGCCGACGTCGCGACCTGGCAGGAGGCGGCCGACTGATGGGCACTGAGAGCGCCGAGAGCTGGGATCGCCGGTACGCGGCCGCCGCGGAGGACGGTGTCTGGGCGCACTCCGCGCCCAAGGCGATCACCGAGGTGGTGACGCCCCTGCCGCCCGGCCGCGCCCTCGACCTCGGCTGCGGGGAGGGCCGCGTCACGCGACTGCTGCTCGGCCTCGGCTGGACCGTGACCGCGGTCGACTTCTCCGCGGAGGCGCTCGCGATCGCCCGCCGCCTGCTACCGGGACCGGCGAACCGGGTGAAGTGGGTGCAGGCCGAGGTCCGCACCCTGCCGATGGATCCGGGGCAGGACCTCGTGGTCGCGGGCTACCTCCATCTCGACGCAGCCGACCTGCGCCGGGTGATCGCGGCCGCCGGCCGCGCGCTCGCGCCCGGCGGCACGCTCGTCGTGCTCGGCCACGATGTCGAGAACCTCGCCGGGGGTGCGCCTGGCCCGCGGGACCCGTCCGTGCTCTACACCCCGGAGCTGCTCGCCGAAGCCGCCGCCGGCCTCACGATCGAGCGCTGCGAGCGCCTCGTCCGTGGGGCGGACGATCCGGAGACGCACGGCGGCGACGCCGCGCCCGCGGTGGACACGCTGCTCGTCGCCCGGCGCCCGGCCTGACGGGCGGTCAGAACCCGCCGGACCAGCCCATCGTGGCGGCGTTGCTCGCGGCACCACGAGCGATGAGATCCGTCTCGTCGAACTCGCGCGGGGCGCCTCCGGATTCGCCCTCCGACAGGTCCACGACGCCGTTGGTCTGATCGAACGAGTCGATCGCGTCGCCGAGCGGCACCCACGGCTTCGCCTCGGCGTGCTGCTTCCTCCTGCTCA
>JBQCCU010000072.1:0-9071 GCA_051961935.1 Amnibacterium sp.
AGCCGTCCCCGTCGCCGCTGTCGATGCCGGACGCGGGGTCGTCCGTGACGAAGTCGTAGCCGGGCACCCGGTGGATGCCCTGCAGGTCGCGCTGGTCGGTGATGCCGGTGTCGAGCACCGCGACGACCACCGAACGGCTGCCCTGCGTGCGCTCCCAGGCCCGCGGCGCGTCGATGCCGTAGCCGCCGGCCCGAAGGTTCGATGCGGCGTCCCAGAGGTCCCACTGGTACCGGAACACCGGATCGTGGGTCGACACCGGCGCGACGGCTCCCGCGATGCGGGTGCGCGCCGCCGGTGCCGCCGAGCCGATCGCGGGCGTGGCGGCGAGCGCGTCGCCCGCCGCGGCGGCCGCCCCGTCCCCCAGCGTGCCGCGGACGGTCACGCGGGCGAGCCCGTCGCCGAGCGGCACCACCGAGGTCACCCGCACACCGGCCGGGAGCGCGCGATCGAGCGATGCGGCGCTCGGCGCCGCGCCGACGGTCGAGGCGACGAACGCGGTGGAGCCGGTGGCCGCACCCGCCGGGGCGACCGGTGCGGCCGCACCGACGGCGCCGCCGAGGAGCGCCGCGACGGCGGCGGAGCGTGCGAGGACGCCCCGCCGCCGGTGCGTGCCCATCAGTGCTTCAGCGTGTAGATCGCGCCCGTGAGGGACGCGAGCACCTTGCTGCCCGACACGCCGTCCTTGGAGAGGGAGTACCCGCTCACCAGGAACAGGCGCGTGTCGTGCTGCAGGGCCTGCGTGAACTGGAGCGTGCCCTCGATCGAACCGCGCACGGAGACGGTCATCGGCACGACCGTGAGGTTCGCGCCGGTGATCGAGGGGTCGGTCGCGGCGAGCACGGGCGAGACGGCGGCGGGCGCCGCGGGGCTCGCGGTCGGTGCGGGGCCTGCGGGCTGCTGCGCTGCGGCCGCGGCCTGCGCGGCGGCCTGCGCGGAGGCCGGGGGCGCGTACGCCTGGGCCGGCGACGGCGTGACCGACTGCACCTTCACGCCCGTCTTCGCGGCGAGCGCGTTGACGCGGTCCACGAACGCGTTCGCGTCGAGCGCCTCCGGCACGGCGGCGGCGGCGGCCGCCTCCTCGGCCTTCAGCGTGTCGATGTGCTGCGAGACCGAGGCGAGCTGGGCCAGGTGGACGGTCGTCGCCTGGTTCGTCGACGCGAGCTGCTGCGCGCTCAGCGTCGCCGCGGAGGCGATGTTCAGCATCGGCTGCACGCCGACGAGGAACCCGCCGCCCACGAGCGCCACCATCGCGGCGACCGAGCCGATCACCCAGAGGCGGAGATTGGTCTTCACTGGAGGACTCCCGTCTTGAGCGGAGTGATGTACGCCTTCGTCGTGAGGTGCACGGTGAGCACCACGGTGTACTTGCAGGAGTCGGCCGAGCTGACCACGGGGGACGCGTCGGCGACCTCGGGCAGGGCGGTCACCGACGCGATCCAGCCCGGCAGGGCCGAGATGGACGTGGTCTGGACCGTGATCGTGACGGAGGCCGCCCGCGGCTTGTCGAGGGGCGTGCTGCCCTGCGAGAAGTCGGAGGTCGGGGTCGCCGAGTCGGTCGAGATCGCGGTGATCTGATAGCTCGACGGCAGCGCCTGGTCGATCCGGTCGATCTGCGGGTCCCAGTCGATCGCGGTCGACGACCCGACCCGCGCTGCGGCCTTGTCGAGCGCGAGCTGCGACTGCAGCTGCTCCACCGACAGGTACCGCTGCATGCGCTGCGCGAGCTGCGCCTGCTCGTGGGCCTGCACGGCGAGGGCGCTCTGCGCCGACATCGCGAGGGCGACCGAGCCGGCGACGCCGCCCGCCACGACGACCGCGGTGAGCACGACGCCGCCGACGAGGCGGCGCCGGATGGCGCGCCTGCGGTCCGCGTCGAGCATCTCCCGCGGCAGCAGGGAGACCTGCGCGTAGCCGCCGACGATGGGCCGCGTCCGCTTCTCCGGGGCGGCCGCCCGCGGCGCGTCCGCGCCGTGCCGGGCGCCCCGCTTCCGCTTGGTGAGGTCCTGGGTGCTCATGCGGCACTCCTCATGGTCAGGCCGAGCGCGACGGCGGGAGCGGGGCCGGCGGCGAGGAGCTGGGCCTCGTCGACGTGGCCGCCGAGCGCGAACCGCTCGACGGCGCTGCTGAAGGAGACGGGCACGTCGGTGGCGTTCGCGAGCGCCTCCGCGAAGCCGCGGAGCAGCGCCCCGCCGCCGGACAGGACGATGCCGTCGACGCCGACCTCGGCGTGGGAGTGGCGGTAGAAGGCGATGGTCGAGCGCACCGCCTGGATGAGCTCGTCCGCGCTCTCGCGGTTCACCCTGGCGACCATCGGGGACTCGGGGTCGCGCGGGTCGGGCAGCAGCCCCACCCGGCGCTTCACCTCCTCGGCCTGGGCGACGTCGACCCCCATGCGCTCGGCGAGCGCGGTGGTCAGCTCGGCCCCACCGGAGGGGAGCACACGGATGAACTGCGGCACTCCGCCCTCGGCGATGATGATGCTCGTCGAGACGGCCCCGACGTGCAGGAGCACCTCGGTGGTGCCGGCCGCGTGCGTGGCCGACGTGCGGCTGACGGCGAACGGGATGAGGTCCACGTCGACGGTCCGGAGCCCGGCGGCCTCGGCGGCCATCGCGTTCGCGAGCACCGACTCGCGGGTGGCGGCCACGAGCAGGCCGCGGAGCCCCGGCGTGCCGTCGGCGTCGATCTCCTCGATCGGGAAGAAGTCGAGCACCGCGTCCTCGACGGGCAGCGGCAGGAGGTCCTGCACGCGGAACGGCAGGGTCTCGCGGATGTGGGCGGCCGACATCTTCGGCACCACGAGCTCGCGGATGAGCACCTGCTGGCTGCCCATGCCGATGACGACGTTCTTCGTCGTGAACTTGGCCTCGGCCCAGAGGCGGCGCAGCGCCTGGACGACGACGTCACGGTCGACGACCACGCCCTCCTTGACGGCGTCGGTGGAGACGGGGACCTCGTGGTACCGGTGCACGACCGGGCGGCGCTTGCCGGGAGCGACCTCGGCGGCGCGGATGACGCCGTGCCCGAAGTCGATGCCGATCAGGTTCTTGGACATCAGTGGCGGATTCTTTCGATCAGAGGGTTTCCGTGGTGGATGGAACGGGGGAGCGGGACCGGAGGCGTCATGCGACTCCGAGGAGGTGGAGGTACGCGGTGGCGACCGGGACGCCGGCGAGGATCCCGATCCAGGCGCCGCCGAGCATCCAGGGGCCGAACGGGATGCTGCTCGACCGGGTGGACCGGCGGGTGAGGATCAGGACGACGCCCGCCGTCCCGCCGAGCAGGAAGGCCGCGAACGTGCCGACCAGGAGCTGCGCGACGCCGGCCTGCCCGAGGTAGATCCCGAGCACGCCCGCCAGCTTCACGTCGCCGAGCCCCATGCCGCCCGGCTTCAGCACGCGGAGGAGGAGGTAGAGGAGGAACGAGCCCGCTCCCCCGATCACGAGGACGGGCAGCCGGGCCGTGTCGCCCCGCAGCAGGTCGACCGCGGCGAGGAGCGCCGCCGCCACGAGGTAGGACGGCAGCACGATCGCGTCGGGCAGCCGGCGCACGTCGAGGTCGATGACCGCGAGGACGACCGAGATCGCCGCGAGGTACAGGTACGCCACGAGCTCGAGGCCGGCGGCGAGCAGGAGCCGCGGGTCGCTGGTGGCCGTCACCGGTGCCAGGAAGGGCAGCGCGGCGACGGCGAACACGACCGCGGTCGTCAGCTCGACGAGCGGGTAGCGCGCGGAGATCGGCATCCGGCAGTGCCGGCACGCGCCCCGCAGCAGCAGCCAGGACAGCAGCGGCACGTTGTCGCGGGCGGCGATCCGGCTGCCGCAGCCCGGGCAGGCCGACGGCGGCGCGACGACCGACATCCCGATCGGCACCCGGTAGGCGACGACGTTCAGGAACGAGCCGATGAGGAGCCCGAGCACGCCGGCCACGACCAGCAGGACCGGGATCACTGCGGGGCTCCGGTGGCGTCGAAGGCGGTGGCGACGGAGTTGTAGCGGATGAGGATGAAGGAGGTCGCCGACGGCGAGAGGAACTTCGGCGGCGTGATCGACCCGAGCAGCGGATCGTACGCGTAGTTCTTCGTGTAGCCCGTGGTCTGGGCCGTCGCCGTTCCGGTCCCGACGGGGCCGCGGAACTTCTGGGCGAGCGAGCCGAAGAGCGTGAGCGTGCCGCGGACCGTCCCCTTGTCGAAGTTCTCCACCTGGAAGGTGTGCGCGACGGACACGATGGCGGCGTCGATCTCACGGTTGTTCGTCAGCAGGGGGACGTTCAGCGCGCTGAGCGGGTTGTAGACGAGCACGCCGTTCTGGCCCACGATCCCGAGGACGTCGTGGTTCTTGTCCTTGTCCTTCACGTCGCCGGTCACCCAGACGTAGTTCTCGCTCGCCGCGGTCGTCTGCACGGTCACCTGGCCCTGCACGAACAGGTCGCCGTCCCGGCAGCCGTAGGCGGGCGTCGTCGTGTCCCAGGCGGAGGAGTCGGTGCCGTTCAGGTACCAGCCGGAGGCGGGCGCCTCCGTCGCCTGCGGGTACTGCACGGTGCCGTAGCGCCAGCCGGCGCTGCCGCTCGAACCGCTGATCGCGGTGGAGCCGTCCGTGCCGAGGCAGGTGAAGCCCGAGGGGAGCCCGCTGGACAGCGTGCTCGAGTAGTTGGGGTCGCTGCTGTCCGCCGGCACGTTCTGCACGTACAGGAGGTTCGCGTCGAGCTGCGGGACGGTCGCGCCGAGCGCCGAGTGCAGGGCGGAGATCGCGCCGCACTGCGTCGGGTTGCTCCCGGTCGTCGCGGTCGTGTTCGTGTACTTCGTCCACGGGGAGACGACCGTCATGGTGCCGTCACCGTTGTAGGTCACCTGTGTGGGACCGGTGTAGAGGCAGCCGGGGCTGTTGCTGAGGTCCGACCGCGTCTCCGCCTTCATCGCGCTGTTCGTCTGCGGCATCGGCAGCGTGGCGGCGCTGGTGAGCCCGGCGGGGCCGAGGTGCGGGGCGGTGCACCCCGACGGGGTGATGTAGAGCGGCGACCCCGTGTTGCCGGTCGTGACCGTGCCGTCGAAGGTCGACCCGCAGATGGTGAGCGTGTCGTTCGAGTGGACGGGGCCGTTCAGGTGGTCGTTCTTCGCGAACTGGATGGTGCCGCAGCTTCCGGAGCGGCCCTCCCACAGGTGCACGACGCAGCTGCTCGGCTTGCCCGTGAGCTTCGGGTCCTGCAGCTCGTAGTCGGTGAAGTAGATGTAGTCGACGAAGCCGCGCACGCGGATGTTCGAGACGAGCGACCGCGTGACCGAGCCGACGAGGCCGGTCGAGCGCAGGCGCACCACACCGGTCGACTTGTAGAGCGACGTGTCCACCTCGGAGCGGAACGACGCGCGGCCGCCGCTGCCGGGCACGCTCGCCCACGGCTGGCCCGCCTTGACGTTGAAGGCGGCGTTCGGCGTCGGCGGCGCCTTCAGGGTGCTGCCGACGCTGAAGGTGGACGCCGGGTTGCCGTAGGTGACGTAGGTGGCGGCGGCGTTCAGCCGGGCGAGGTAGTCCTGCACCCCCGAGTACGCGGCGTCGAGCGCCGCGTCGGAGTCGGCCTCGGTGGAGGCCTGGCGCAGCCCGGACAGCGCGACGGTGAGGCCGGTCGTGATCAGGAGCACCATCACGATGCCGATGCCGATCACGACGAGCAGCGCCGCGCCGCGGTCCCGCTTCGTCTCGTTCACAGGGTGCCCCCGGTGCCGGTCGTGGGTGTGGGAGTGGGCGTCGGCGTCGGCGTCGAGGTGGGCGTCGCCGTCGGGGTCGGCGTCGGCGTGGCCGTCGCGCTCGGCGTCGCGGTGGCGGTCGGCGACGGGGTCGCCGTGGCGCTCGGCGTCGAGGTCGAGGTCGGCGACGAGGTCGGCGTCTGCGTGGCGGTCGGGGTCGGCGTCGCGGTCGCGGTCGGCGTGTCCGTCGGGGTCGGGCTCGGCGTGGCGGTGGGCGGCGTCGTCGTCTGGGCCGGCGCCGGCGCCGCGGAGGGCGACGAGACGGAGCTCGGGATCATCACCTGCTGCAGCGCTGTCGCGCCGTCGACGGAGCGGGCGAGGTTCGGCATCCCGATCGCGGAGCTGACGACGACCGGGTCGTTCTGACCGGCCGCGTCGGTGTGCGCGACGGTGGGCGTGACGCTGATGAACGTGACGGCGTTCCGCTGGTCGACGGAGAGGGTGCCGCCGGAGAGGAGCAGCAGCGCCCCGGTGTTGTCGATGTAGGAGAAGAACGGCGCGGCGCCCGAGGTCACGAACGGTCCCGCGACCCGGTGGGTGGTCACGGCGCCCGTGAACCCGAAGTAGCCGTTGCTCGCGACGCCGGCGATGGTCGTGGCCGTGAGGTAGCCGTCGGCGCCGAGGGTGAAGGTGACCTGCGAGGGCACCGGGTTGGTCGGGTCGGTGTTCGTCCAGGCGGTGACGGTGAGGGACGTGGGCGAGCCGGAGACGACCGCGGGATCGGTGTTCGTGGATGACGTCGGGTTGTCGGCGGCGACCCGGACGACGGCGCTGATCGCATCGATGGCGAGCGCGGCCTGGCCCGTGGCGATCCGCGAGGTGTTCGCGGCGGCGGTGAGCCGGGCGACGTTGGCGAAGAAGGTGCCGCAGATGGCGAGCACGACGCCGGTCACCATCATGGCGACGAGCAGCTCGACGAGCGAGTACCCGCCGTCCGTCTCGGTGGTGCGCGGCCGGATCATCCTGCGGCCCTCGGGTCGAGGGTGACGACGCCGGCCGCGGTGATGGTCGACGAGTCCGGGATGGTGTTGGTCGGCGCGCTGAGGCTGGGGCCGGTGATCGGCGTCAGCTGCGCGAGGGAGTCGCCGGAGAACAGGGTCCACGTGCCGTACGGGAGCGCGACCGCGACCGTGCCGTTCTTCAGCACCGGACCGAACGTGTAGGTGGCCTTCGCCGTGCACTGCGGTTCCCCCGCCATGCCGGGGCCGGGGCCCACCTGCACGGCCTTGAGATACCCGACGGCCGTGGCCTTGACGAGGACGACCCCCATCCCGACCTGGAGCGCCCCCTGCGCGGTGCCGCCGGGGGCCGCGAACTGCGGCGCGGGCCGCTGGCCCGCCGCGAGCTTCGTGCCCGCGACCGTCGCGGCCGGCCACGCGGCGGGGTCCACCGCGGCGCAGGTCGTGGTGCCGGCGCTCGTGCCGAGCGCGCCGGCGAGCGCCACGTATCCGGCCGAGAAGGGGTGGAGCTGCACGGTGGCCGACGGCGACGTCGTGTCGTAGAGGCCGCCGGTCGGGTTGACGAAGGTGGTGTCGAGCCCGATCGGGAGCACGGGGGCGAGATCGGGGGTCGCCGGCGTGTAGCCCGCCGCGTAGGTGACGGGGAAGGTTCCCGCCCGGTCGTACTGGAAGGCGACCGACTGGGTGGTGCCGACGGTGACGACCTGGTCGGAGTACGGCGTCGGGTTCTGGTTGACGTCGAGGTAGCCGCTCCTGCTGAGCGAGACCCGGTAGGTGCCCGGCGCGACCTTGGTCGCGTAGCTGCAGCCGTCCTGGTTGGTCGGCGACGGCTGCACGGCGAGGGCGGAGCCGCCGGAGACCGGGTAGATCGTCACCGGGATGCCCGCGATGGGCAGCCCGTCCCGGCCCACGACCGAGACGGCGATGGTGCCGGAGGTGGGATCGGTGATGCGGCCGGCGGGGGCGACGAGCGTGTCGCTCTGCACGGGCGAGGTCGTCGAGAGCTCCCCGGTCCACGACACGAGCACGTGCACCCGCAGGAAGAAGAGGTTGGTGCTGCTGCCGCAGCTGATGTCCGCGCCGGCGGACGACACCCACGAGGTGGTCCGCTTGATCGTGTAGACGCGGGTGCCGCCGTCGGCGGTGGGGAACGACCGGGTGGTGGTCGATCCGACGATCTGGAAGGGGTCGCCGATCGCACGCACGAGGTCGGTCTGCTCACTCGCGAGGTTCGCGGCGACGACGCGGGCCCGGTCGTCGGTCGTCATCCGGGCGATGGTGGTCATCCCGGCGACGATGCCGGAGGCGATGACCGCGAAGACGAGCATGGCGACGACGACCTCGACGAGCGTGACGCCCGCGTCGGCCTGGGGCCGGGAGCGGTCGGGCTGCGGGTTCATCGGGTCGCCTTCACGAGGAGTGCCGGGGCGGGGCGGGCTCGGGGAGAGGGTGGTGCCGGCGGGAGCCGGCGAGGGAGTGGGCCGGAGTCGGGCGGCCGACGGAAGTCGCCGGCCGCCCGATCGGACCGTGGTGGAGGAACGGACTAGACGCAGCCGGCGGGCTTGGTGCTCGTCGGGGCGACGCTCTCGGTCACGTAGTAGGTGTCGCCGCTGGCGCTGACCTCCTTGATGCAGAAGGCGGTGGCGGAGCCACCGGCGCTCGAGGAGTCGTCGACGGCGCTGGTGCTCGACCAGCCCCACTTGCCGAAGTTGGTCACGTTCGTGGCGGCGGCCGACGAGATCGCCGTCCACCCGCCGGAGCCGCCGGACGCGGCGGCGACGACGGCCGTCTTCGCGTTCGCGAGGTCGGACTGCGCGGCCGAGTTCTTCGCGTTGTTCTGGACACCGATGTAGATCGGGATCGCGATCGCGGCGAGGATGCCGATGATGATCACGACGACGAGGAGCTCGATGAGGGTGAAGCCGGCCTCGCGGTCGGTCAGCTCCTGGCGACGAGCCTTGAGGGCGGTGGTGATGGACATGACGGGTTTGGTTTCCATTTCGAGTGGTGGAGGTGGAACCGGTGCCCCAGATCGGCTGGAGGACCTATCGGGGTACACGCTACGGACACGGAAATGCCCTGATCAGACCCCGTCCGGGGGCGTTTTCCAGGGTTTCTGACCCCAGTCGACGGGGCAAAACAGCCTGGTCGGTCTACCCCCGGCCGCCACTGCACGGCTGCAGGATGGCGGCGCCCTCCGGGAGGCCCCGCCGGCCACGCCGCGGGTCGGGGCACCCGCACCCGAACTGGGGGTGGGCGTCTCGCCCCCGCCTCGACGACGAGGGGGCCCCGACGAGCTTCGCCGGGGGGGCCCGCGCACGGGGGGGGGGGAATAGAAGGGGGGGGGGGGTGTTTTTTATTGTTTTGTTGGG
>JBQCCU010000073.1:0-3962 GCA_051961935.1 Amnibacterium sp.
TACGCGCTCCTCGGCCGGGTGCTCGAGCGGGTGAGCGGCCGCCGCTACCTCGACCTCGTGCGCGAGGACGTGCTCGTGCCGCTCGGCCTGGACGGCCTCGGCTACGACCGCACGGTGGCGGCGCCCGGCGGCATCGCGACCGGCTTCGCGCGGTTCGAGGGCCGCTGGGAGGCGCAGCCGTTCTCGGATCCGGGCGCCTTCTCCCCGATCGGCGGCCTGTTCGCGACGCCGCGCGGGCTCGCCGGCTGGGTGGCCTGGCTCGCTGCGGCGTGGCGGCCGGATGCGCCGGACGCCGTGCTCGCGGCCGCCTCCCGGCGCGAGATGCAGACGGCGCGCGTGCCGGTCGAGGGCCAGGGGGCGTACGGCTACGGGCTCTTCGTCGACGAGCATCCGCGCCACGGCACCCTCGTGTCGCACTCCGGGGGCTACCCGGGCTACGGCGCGCACATGCGCTGGCATGCGGCGAGCGGCATCGGCATCGTCGTGCTCGAGAACGGGCGCTACAGCGGCGCAACCGTGCCGGCCACGAAGGGCCTCGAGCTCGTGCTCGACCCGGTGGCGACGCCCGAGCCGCTGCCGGACGTCTGGCCGGAGACGCTCGCCGCCCGCGAGACCGTCGAGCGCCTGCTCCGCTCGTGGGACGAGGCGGCGGCGGATGCGCTGCTCGCGGAGAACATCGTGCTCGACGAGTCGATCGAGCGGCGGCGCGCGCGGATCGACGAGCTCACCGCCCGGGCGGGGATCGACGCGGCGACGCCGGTGCTGCCGCTCGCGGAGGCGGCCCCGTCGAGCCGCACCGGGGCGCACCTCGTGTGGACCGTGCCGGGCGCGACGGGCGCGCTCCGCTGCGAGATCCGGCTGACGCCGGAGCGGGAGCCGACGGTGCAGACGCTCGCCGTGCGCCTCGGCTGAGGCTCAGAGCGGCGGCAGGCGGCGCAGGTAGGGGTCGACGACGTCGAGGAAGCGCGCCGGGTCCTCGAGCTGCGGCGCGTGGCCGAGCCCCGGCAGCGGGATCGGGACGGCGTGCGGCACGGTCGCCGTGACGGAGTCGAGGTGCCGGAACGGCAGCACGACGTCGCGCTCGCCCCAGAGCACGACCGTCGGGGTGCCGGCGGCCGCGAGCGCGGCGAGCACCTCCCGCCGCCACTCCGGCCTCACGCCGCTCCACGCGCCCATGTCGCGGACGACCTGCAGGTAGTGCCGCCTCGCGCCCGGTTTGCGCATCCGCCGGGCGGACGCCTGCGCGAGCTGCCGGGTGGCGAGCGACGCGTCGGCGAACAGCGCGCGCACCTCGAGCGTCGCGGTGAGGCCGTGGAAGCGCTTCAGCACCTCCCCCACCACGGGCAGGGTCATGAGCCGCAGGCCGGTCGCGGCGTCCTCCCCGAAGCCGGCGGGGCTCACGAGCACGAGGGCGCGGATCGCCGCGGGGTCGTCCGCGTGCATCCGCAGGGCGACGGCCCCGCCCATCGAGTTGCCCATCAGCACGACGGGCCGGTGCTCACCGACCGCATCGAGCGTGCGGCGCACCATGTGGGCCATGGATGCGAGGGTGACCCGCTCGCCCCACGCCGCCGACTCCCCGAACGCCTCGATGTCGATCGCGTAGACGGTGTGCCGCTCGGCGAGCGCCGGCGCGACGCGGAACCAGTCGGTGCGGTCGCGGCCGATGCCGTGCAGCAGGACGAGCGGATCCCCGGATCCCGTCACCGTGAGGCCCACCGGATGCCCGTCGACCTCGAGCGCCGCCTCGGTCCGGTGCTGCTGCGTCACGCTCATCGCCCCTCCGTTCCGGAGCATGCGACACGAACCTGAATGCGGATCGAGGAGACGCTATGACGCGTCGGGGGTGAAGAGGCCCTGCACGTCGAGCTCGGGATCGGTGAAGGCGAGCACCTCGTCACCCGCCTCGAGGCGGGTGCGACCGTTCAGCCGGACGGCGTCACCGTGCCGGCGCACCATGCTCACCCAGCCGTTCTCGCCGAGGGACAGCTCGCCCACCGCGGTGCCGTCGGCGGGTGATCCGGCACCGACGACGAAGTGCTGCATCCCCTGCGGCTGCCGGTTGAAGCGGAGCCCGGCGGCGTACGGCTGCTGCTCCACGGTGCGCATCGGCACCCGGAACCACGCCGCGAGCTGCGGCACCGCGCCGCCCTGCAGCACCACCGAGACGAGCACCACCACGAAGATCAGGCCGGTGAGGCGCTGGGCGCCCGGCACGTGCGCGTCCTGGATGAGGATCCCGAGCAGGATCGGTACGGCGCCCTTCAGGCCCGCGAGCAGCACGAACGCCCGCTCGCCGAGCGCGAGGCGCACCGGCGCGAGCAGCGCACCCACGAGCAGCGGCCGGATGACGACGAGCAGCAGCACGGCGAGCAGCAGGCCCGGCAGCAGCACGTCGGGCCGCAGAACGTTCGACCAGGAGATGCTGAAGCCGAGCACGGTGAAGGCCACGATCTCGGCGAGGCTCGAGAGGCCCCCCGCGAAGCGGCGCACCTCCGCGGCGTAGGGGGCGTCGGTGTCGCCGACGAGGATGCCGGCGAGGAACACGGCGAGGAAGCCGGAGCCGTGCAGCAGCGCGGCGGCGCCGTAGACGAGGCCGGCGAAGGCGATGGTGCGCAGCGCGTAGAGCGACTCGTTCGGCAGCCGCACGCGCCGCATGAGCAGGCCGAGCAGCCATCCGCCGGCGAGGCCGACCGCGGTGCCGACCACCATCTGCAGCAGGAAGTCGCCGATGCCGGCGAAGATCGCGCCCGAGCCGCCGCCCGCGGCGAGCAGCGCGGCGAGCAGCGCGATGCCGACGGGGTCGTTGACGCCCGATTCGCCCTCGAGGATCGTGCCGGAGCGGCCCTCGATGTCCCGCTTGCCGAGCACCGCGAACACCACGGCCGGGTCCGTCGGCGAGAGGGCGGCGCCGAGCAGCAGCGACGCCTGCCAGTCGAGGCCCAGCAGGAACCGGGCCACGACGGCGACCGCCGCCGCCGTGACGGCGGTGCCGGCCACCCCGACCCAGGTCATCGCGGCGGCGCTGCTCCTGAACCGGCGCCAGCCGATGTGCATGCCGCCGTCGAAGAGGATGAGGATCAGCGCGACGGTGACGATCCGGTCGTCGTTGACGAGGGGCACTCGCCCCAGCACCGGGAACAGGTCGGACGCGGCCGCGGCCGCCACCAGGAACAGCGCCGGCGCCGGCACGCGGATGCGCGCGCCGAGCGCGTTCGCCGCGATCGCGCCGATCAGCCCGAGCCCGCCGAGCATGACGGCGAGCCCGAAGACCTCGGTCTCCCCCATGCGGCCTCCGTAGGGTCGATGCGGCATCGATCCTACGGAGGCGGGATGGAGGCACCCCGCGGTCAGACGGCGGCGGGCTCCTCGGCGGCCTCGCGCTCGGCGTCCTCGATGTGCTCGCGGCGCTGCCGGTCGTCGAGGCCCTGCCGGATGGCGAGCCAGTAGATGAAGCCGCTCCAGACGGCGTTGACGAGGAAGCCCCAGCCGAACAGGGCCGGCCTCGTCAGGGGATCGAGCAGCCAGCCGATCAGCGCGAGGCCCGCGAGCCACGGCAGCACCCACCAGCCGGAGCGCACCTCGAGGGGCGGCTTGTGCGCCTTCCCGCGGCCGATCAGCTCGAGCACGAGCAGCAGGACGTACCCGATCACGATCGTGAGGAACAGCTTGGAGTTCGTCTCCCAGCCGGCGAACCACACGATGAGGTTCGCGCTGTAGAAGGCGAGCAGGGGGATGACGTGACCGCCCGGCAGCCGGAACGTGCGCTCCCGGCCCGGCTCGCGCCGGCGCAGCGCGGTGACGGTGAGCGGGCCGGCCGCGAAGGAGATCACGGTGCCGCTCGTGATGAAGCCGACGAGCTGCTGCCAGCTCGGGAACGGCAGCAGCAGGATGAGCCCGATGATGTAGACGAGGACGAGGCTCCACCAGGGCACGCCCCGACGGCTCGTGAGGGCGAGCCA
>JBQCCU010000074.1:0-5531 GCA_051961935.1 Amnibacterium sp.
CCGCGACCCCGCAGCTCGCGCCCACCGCCGAGTACGACCTGCTCGAGGTCGTCCGCAGCCAGGACGTCACCACCGACACGTTCGTCTGGGCGGCCGGCGAGGCGAGGGCCCTGATCCCCGTGCGGCGGTGGCTCAAGCACGACGCGGGCCTGCCGAAGGAGAACCTGTCGCTCCACGGCTACTGGAAGCGCGGCGAGGCGGGGCTCGACCACCACGCGCCCCTGGACCCGGGCGACCCGGACTGAGCGGGTCAGCCGCCGAGCACGCTCGGCCGGTCGTCGTGCGGGTCGCGGCGCTCGAGGGCCCGGGCGGCCAGGACGAGCGCGACGACGCCGATTCCGGCCCGCAGCGCCGTGAAGACGAGCAGCGCGACGCCGACCCCCTCCCCCTCGGCGACGAGCAGGCCGCCGATCGCGGCGAGCACCGCGTCGCCGACGAAGGAGGCCCGGAGCCAGAACAGGAGTCGCCGCGCCGGCGTCACGCCGCGCCAGGGGCGCGGGCGCGGCTTCCGGTCAGAACCCGGTGGGGGTGTGGGGGACGTACTCCGCCTCCAGCGCCGTCAGCTCCTCCTCGCTGAGCTCGAGCCGCTCCGCGGCGATCGCGTCGTCGAGGTGCTCCGGCTTCGTCGCCCCGACGATCGGGGCGCTGACGGCCGGCTGCGCGAGCACCCAGGCGAGCGCGACCTGCGCGCGGGACACCCCCCGCTCGTTCGCGATCCGGGCGACGGTCTCGACGATGCGCCGGTCGGCCTCCTCCGCCTGACGGAAGAGGGTCTTCCCGAACTCGTCGCTGCCGCTGCGGGCGGTGGAGGCGTCCCAGTCGCGGGTCAGCCTGCCGCGGGCGAGCGGCGACCACGGGATCACGCCGACGCCGGTCTCGAGGCAGTACGGGAGCATCTCCCGCTCCTCCTCGCGCATGAGCAGGGAGTACTGGTCCTGCATCGAGACGAAGCGGGTGAGCCCCTCGACGTCAGCGGTGTGCTGCATCTCGGCGAACTGCCACGTCCACATGGAGGAGGCCCCGATGTAGCGGGCCTTGCCGCTCTTCACGACGTCGTGCAGCGCCGCCATGGTCTCGGCGATCGGCACCTCCGGGTCGAACCGGTGGATCTGGTACAGGTCGACGTAGTCGGTGCCGAGCCGCTGCAGGCTCGCGTCGATCTGCGTCATGATGGCGCCGCGGGAGAGCCCGGAGCCGTTGGTGCCGGGGCCCATCCGCCCGTGCACCTTCGTGGCGATCACGACCTCCTCGCGCCGGGCGAACTCCTTCAGCAGCGTGCCGGTGATCTCCTCGCTCGAGCCGTCGGAGTAGACGTTCGCCGTGTCGAAGGTCGTGATGCCGGCCTCGATCGCCCGGCGGAAGAACGGGCGGCTGTCCTCGAGCCCGAGGCTCCAGGCGTGGTTGCCGCGCGCCGGGTCGCCGTAGCTCATGCAGCCGAGCACGATGCGGGAGATCTCGAGACCGGATGCGCCGAGGCGGATGGTGTCCATGGGTTCGATCCTGGCCGGAACGCGCTGAGCGTGGGGTCAGCGCGTCCTGCCGAGCAGCAGGTCGACGCGGAGGCCCTGACGGGTGCGGACCACCGTGACGGGGATCCGGGCCTTGCGTCCCTGCAGCTCGAGCCGGGTGAGCGCCTCGTGGACGACGGCTTCGAGCCCGCGCGGCACCTGGCCGACGGGTCCGACGATCCGGCCGTCGGCGAAGACGCGGACGGCCATCGGGGCGTCGACGCGCTCCTCCTCCGGGGTGCGCCGCGCGATGGCGGTCTCGAGCTGCTCGGCCGTCTCCGCCTGGGCGATCGCGTCCTGGTGCGGGTCGCTGCCGGCGAGGCGGATGGTGACGTTGTTGTTCGCCGGCGTGAGGTCGAACTTGTAGTCGTCGAGCGACCCCTTGCCCTGGTCCCCCTTCGGGAAGGCGGGGTCGCGGGTGGCCCGGCGGAAGATCACGTCCCCATTGTGCCAGCGCGGCTCCGCGCGGGGCGGGCGCCGCTCACATGCTGCGCTTGCCGCGTTCTTATGGGATTCACGGGCTCGGAGGGGGCGCGGATCGGGAATGAACGGGGGCGTGCCCCCGTTGTCATGGGCATGCAGCGCAGGACCCCCCGGATCGCCGAAGAGATCAAGGACGAGTTCGGTACCGTCACCCGGTACCGCCGGCACCCCAACGGGCGCGGGCTCGTCGCCACCGACGCCTCGGTCGACCCCACCGCATTCCTCGCGCCGTCCGTGTACGTGGAGTCCGGTGCCCGCGTCGGCCGGTCCGCCCGCATCCACGCGGGCAGCTGGGTCGATCGCGAGGCGATCGTCGGGCCGCACGCCGAGATCGGCGCAGCCGTGCACATCGGCGCAGGCGCCGTGATCGGCGAGGGCGCCCACGTGGGCAGCCACACCAAGATCGGTGCCCGCGCCTCCGTCGGCCCCGGTGCCCGCATCGCGCAGGATCAGCAGATCCGCGACGACGCCGTGCTGCCCGGCCAGTCGGAGTTCGGCGCCGCGGCCTGAGCCACCGCCACCCCGGAACGCCGGATCCCCTCGGGGGCCCGGCGTTCTCGCGTGCGGGGTCCACCCCGCGGCGGCGGCCTGCCGCTCAGCCGTCGTCGCCCGCCGGCGCCTCCATGTACCACTCCGTGAACGAGGTGGCGCGGCCGTCCTCCGCGAGGCGGATCACCCACAGGTTGTCGTAGCGATCGCCGTCGGTGTAGGTGGTGCGGCCCTGCACGACGGCCGTCGGGCCGTCGACCGCCACGATCGACCAGGCGAAGGTGTGGTCGTCGGGACCGTCCTGCGCGTCGAGCCAGGCCGCGACCACGGCCTCGTGCCCGACCGCCGGCTCGTCCCACGGATGGAACCGGTACTCGCCGTCCTCCGTGAAGAGCGCCCGCACGTCGTCGGGGTCGTTGCTCGCCCAGGCCCGCTCGTACTGCGCGATCCAGCGCGCCACGACCGCTCGTCCGTCCATGCAGCAGGGCTACCACGTGCCGCCGACACGACGAAGGGGCGCCCCGCCTGCAGCGGGACGCCCCTCGACGTCAGGAATGCGACCGGGTCAGCGGCGCAGGCCGAGCCGCTCGATGAGCGAGCGGTAGCGCGCGATGTCGATCTCCTGGAGGTAGCCGAGCAGCCGCCGGCGCTGGCCGACGAGCAGCAGCAGGCCACGACGCGAGTGGTGGTCGTGCTTGTGCAGCTTCAGGTGCTCGGTCAGGTCCTTGATCCTCGTGGTGAGGATGGCGACCTGGACCTCCGGGGAGCCCGTGTCACCGGGGTGCGTCGCGTACTCCTCGATGATCGCCTTCTTCACATCGGCGTCCAATGCCATATGGGGCTCCTCCCTCTCGCTGCGCGGGGCGCGACGCCTGCTGCGTCGGGCTTCTCGATCCGCGGCCGGTTCACGGCGACCACCGATCCTAGCAGCGGGTGAAGGGGCCCCGGAGCGTTCGCGGCGGATCCGCCCGTCGCGCGGCCGCGGGATCGGATCGGCGAATACGCTGTGCGCTCGCCGTCCCGGCCGGAAGGAGCCCTGACGCCCGTGTCCGCGGTGCTCGACATCGTCCTCGTGCTGCTCCTGCTCGGCTACCTCGTGCACGGCTACCGGCTGGGGCTCGTCCGCAGCGTCGGCGCGCTCCTCGGCATCGCGGCCGGCGCGGTGGCCGCGACCCTCGCCGCGCCGTTCGTCGGCCGGCTCGTCGCGGACGGCGGCACCCGCGTGATCGTCACCGTCGTCGTCGCGCTCGTGCTCGTCGCGATCGGGCACGCGATCGGTGTCGGGATCGGCTCGCTGCTCGGCGGCGGCCTGCTGAAGAGCCCGCTCGGCATCGTCGACCGGGTGCTCGGCGCCGTCGCGAGCACCGTCGTGGCCGCCCTCGTGCTCTCCGTCGTCGCATCGGTGGTGGCGGCGCTCGGCGTGCCGTTCCTCGCCCAGCCGATCGCCTCCTCCGTCGTGCTCCGCACGATCAGCGGGCTCACACCCCCGCCCGTGCAGTCGGCGCTCGCGCAGCTGCGGAGCACGGTGCTCGCGAGCGGCATCCCGCAGCTCGGGGAGGCGCTCGGGGGCACGCCGGCGCGGCCGACCGTGCCCGGCGTGGACACCGGCACGCCTGCGCTCACGACGGCGGCCCGCAGCGTCGTGAAGGTCACCGGCACCGCCTACTCGTGCGGGCAGGACCAGAGCGGATCCGGGTTCGTGATCGCGCCCGGACGGGTGCTCACGAACGCGCACGTGCTCGCGGGGGTCCGCTCCCCCGTCGTGCTCCGCGACGACGGCAGCGCCCTCGTCGGCCGCGTCACCTACTTCGATCCGGAGTCCGACCTCGCGGTCGTCGCCGTGCCGGGCCTCGACCGGCCGGCGCTCCCCGTCGACGGCGTGCCGTCGGTCGGCACGACCGGCGTGGTCGACGGGTTCCCGTTCGGCGGCCCGTTCACCTCCCACGGCGCGAAGGTGCTCCAGGTCGGCGAGACCCGGGTGCCGGATGTGGGCAGCAGCGGCACCAGCGTGCGGTCGCTCGCCACGATCGCCTCGGACGTGCAGCAGGGCAACTCGGGCGGCCCGCTGCTCACGCGCTCCGGCCACGTGATCGGCATCGTCTTCGCGAAGAGCTCCACCACCGCGGACATCGGCTACGCCATGACGCCGGCCCAGTTCCGATCGGTCGTGGCGAAGGCACCGACGTACCGGAGCGCGGTCTCCTCGGGCGCCTGCACCAAGGAGTGAGCCTCCGGCTCAGTCGACGGCGGTCGGCTCCACCAGCGACAGGCGCTGGGTCGGGCGGGTGAGTGCGACGTAGAGCGCCCCTGGTCCCTCCGTCGCGGCGATGCCCTCCTGGTCGACGACGACGACCGCGTCGAACTCGAGGCCCTTCGCCGTGCGCGGTCCGAGCACCGACACCCGGGCGCCGAGGCCCTCCGCGCCGAAGCCGACCGGCTCGGGGAGCTCGGCGGCGAGCCGGTCGTGCAGCAGGGCGACGAGCGGCTCCGGCGCGATCACCGCGAGCGTGCCGGCCGCATCCGTGTCCCGGTCGCGCTGCACGGCCTTCACGGTCCCGTGGGCGATCCGCTCCCGCGGGCCGCCGAACCGGGCGACGGGCCAGAGGCCGTCGCGGACGGCGCGGGTCGGCGTGACGGGCAGGCCGTCGGCGATCGCCCGCCGCTCCGCGAGCTCGGTGATCTGGCGGGGTGTGCGGTAGTTCACGGTGAGGTGCTCGAGCCGGAACTCGTCGCCGAGCGCCGCGATCGCATCGGCCCAGCTCGCCGGCGCCTCGGCGACGGACGCCTGGGCGAGGTCGCCGACGATCGTGAAGGAGCGGAGCGGCCCACGCCGGCGCAGCAGCCGCCACTGCATCGGCGTGAGCTCCTGCGCCTCGTCGACGACGATGTGGCCGTAGGTCCAGGTGCGGTCCATCGCGGCGCGCTCGGCGGTCGTCAGCGTGTCGCCCCGGTCGGCGAAGTTCGCCGCGAGCGACTCGGCGGAGACGATGCCCTCGACCCCCAGGTTGCGGATCGCCGCTTCGGCGTTCTCGAGGTCGCGCCGGTGCTGCG
>JBQCCU010000075.1:0-5021 GCA_051961935.1 Amnibacterium sp.
CCCGGGTAGCAGCGGAGGATGTCGTCCCCCATCCCCTTGGAGACGGCGATCACGGCGTCCGCCGCCTCGAACGCGGTCCGCTCGATCGCGCTCGAGATCCGGTAGCCGCCCCCCAGCTGCTCCGCCTTCCACGGCCGCAGCGGCTCGAGGCTGTGCGCGGTGACGACGTGGGGCACGCCGTGCAGCAGCTTCGCGAGGTGGCCGCCCGCGTTCGCGTACCAGGTGTGGGAGTGCACGAGGTCGGTGCCCGCCGCGCCCTGCGCCATCTGCAGGTCGACGCCGAGGGTGGTGATGGATCCGTTCGCGCCCTCGAGCTCCGCCGGGGTGCGGTAGGCGGTCACGCCCGCCTCGTCGCGGGGGGCGCCGAAGCACCGCACCTGGACCTCGATCCGCGTCCGCAGCGCCTTCACCAGCTCCGCCGCATGGACCCCGGCGCCGCCGTAGATGTCGGGCGGATACTCCCTGGTCAAGAGGTCGACTCGCATGGCGTCACACTATCCCCGGAGGTTCACTGAGGACCCGCTCTGGGGCCAGCCGGGCCGCGTCGCGGACCGCTACGGTGAGCCCATGCCATCGAAGAAGATTTTCGGCATCGTCCTCGCCGGCGGTGAGGGCAAGCGACTGATGCCCCTGACGGAGGACCGCGCCAAGCCGGCCGTCCCGTTCGGCGGCGTCTACCGCCTCGTCGACTTCGCGCTGTCGAACCTGCTGAACTCCGGCATCACCCAGATCGTCGTGCTGACGCAGTACAAGTCGCACAGCCTCGACCGGCACGTCGCGGAGACGTGGCGCCTCTCCGGCCTGCTCAACTCCTACGTCGCCTCGGTGCCCGCGCAGCAGCGGCTCGGCAAGCGCTGGTTCGCCGGCAGCGCCGACGCGATCTACCAGAGCCTGAACCTGATCGGCGACGAGGAGCCCGACATCGTGGTCGTCGTCGGTGCCGACCACGTGTACCGGATGGACTTCCGGCAGATGGTCGACGCGCACATCTCCTCCGGGCGGCGCGCGACGGTCGCCGCGATCCGGCAGCCGATCGAGCTCGCGAGCTCGTTCGGCGTCATCGACGTCGACCGCGCCGACCCGACGCGCATCAAGCGGTTCCTGGAGAAGCCGCAGGACCCCGAGGGGCTGCCCGACTCCCCCGGCGAGGTGCTCGCGTCGATGGGCAACTACGTCTTCGACGCCGACGCCCTCGTGGAGGCCGTGCGGTCCGACGCCGAGCGCGAGGGGTCCGACCACGACATGGGCGGCGACATCGTCCCCTACTTCGTCGACCAGGACCAGGCGGGCGTCTACGACCTCATCCGCAACGAGGTCCCCGGCGCCACCGACCGGGACCGCTACTACTGGCGCGACGTGGGCACGATCGAGTCGTTCTTCGACGCCCACATGGACCTGGTGTCCGCGCGGCCGGTGTTCAACCTGTACAACCGCGCCTGTCCGATCTACACGCAGACGCTGAACTCGCCGCCCGCGAAGTTCAACCGCGACGGCTGGGGCAACAACACCGTCGTGCACGACTCGATCGTCTCCCCCGGCTCCATCTTCAGCGGGGCCCGCATCGTGAACAGCGTGCTCGGGCCCTGGGCGGTCGTCGAGTCCGGGGGCGCCGTGTCGGACTCGGTGCTGTTCGATCGCGTGCGGATCGGCCGCGGCGCCGTCGTGCAGCGCGCGATCCTCGACAAGAACGTGATCATCGAGGACGGCGCCCGCGTGGGCGTCGAGCGCGAGCGCGACCTGGAGCGCGGCTTCACCGTCACCGACAGCGGCATCACCGTGGTCGGCAAGGGGGTCCGGGTCCAGCCGTGACGGCCCTGGTCCGGGGACCCCTGGTCGTCCTCGACGTCGACTCGACGCTGATCGGTCAGGAGGTCGTGGACCTGCTCGCCGACGCGGTCGGCGTCGGCGCCGAGGTGGCGGCGATCACCGCGGCGGCGATGCGCGGGGAGCTCGACTTCGCGGCGAGCCTCACGCGGCGCGTCGCGCTGCTCGAGGGGCTGCCGGCCACCGTGCTCGACGAGGTGCGCGGGCGCATCACCGTGACGACCGGCGTCCCGGCCCTCGTCCGGGCGGTGCACGAGCGGCACGGCCGGATCTGCGCCGTGTCCGGCGGGTTCGACCAGGTGCTCACGCCGCTCGCCGTGGAGCTCGGGCTCGACCGCTGGCGCGCGAACCGGCTCGAGGTCGCCGGCGGGCGGCTCACCGGCCGGATCGACGGCCCGATCGTCGATGCGACCGCGAAGCGCGAGGCGCTCCTCGGGTGGGCGGCGGAGGCGGGCGCCCGGACCACGGTCGCGATCGGCGACGGCGCGAACGACCTCCTGATGCTCGAGGCGGCCGCGCTCGGCGTCGCGTTCGACGCGAAGCCCGCGGTCCGCGCGCGCGCCGACGTCGTGCTGCCCGGCCGGGACCTCACGCCGGTGCTGGGGCTGCTCGGGGGCTAGTGCCCCATGCCGAGGCCGCCGTCGACGGGGATCACCGCGCCGGAGATGTAGCCGGCGTCGTCGCCCGCGAGCCACAGCACCGCGGCCGCGACCTCGTCCACCGAGCCGAAGCGGCCGGCGGGGATCCGGCCCCGGTACTCCTGCTGCGTGTCCTCGGGGAGCGCGGCCGTCATGTCGGTCTCGATGAAGCCGGGCGCGACGACGTTCGCGGTGATGCCCCGGCCGCCCAGCTCGCGCGTCAGGGAGCGCGCGAAGCCGACGAGCGCCGACTTCGACGCCGCGTAGTTGATCTGGCCGGCGGAACCGAGCAGGCCGACCACGCTCGAGATGAGGATGACGCGGCCGAACCGGGCGCGCAGCATGCCCTTCGACGCGCGCTTCACGACCCGGAAGGCACCGCCGAGGTTCGTGGCGACCACCTGGTCGAAGTCGTCCTCGGTCATCCGGAGCAGCAGGGTGTCGCGGGTGATGCCGGCGTTCGCGACGACGACCTCGACAGGCCCGAGCTCCGCCTCGACGACGCGGAAGGCGGCGTCGATCGCGGCGGCGTCGGTGACGTCCGCCTGCACCGTGAGCACCCCCTCCGGGCCGCTCCCGTTGCGGGACGTGATGGCCACGCGGTGACCGGCGGCGGCGAACGCGAGCGCGATGGCGCGCCCGATCCCCCGGTTGCCGCCGGTGACGAGCACGGTCCGTGCGGTCATGCCGCTCCCCTTCCCAGTGAACCTTCCGGGAGCCTATCGAGCCCGTGCGAGCGCCCCCTGGTGGGGGCGTAGCCTGGTCGCACTGTGGCCTCCCTCCTGAACGTGCCGGCGCTGCACCGCCGCTCGCCGCACGACGTGCAGACGGCGACCGCGCTGCGGAACTCGCCGCTCGCGGATCGCAGGGCCCGCATGCGCAAGTACACGATCGCGATGAGCGTGCGCACCGTCTGCCTCGTCCTGCTGGTCGTCGTGCCGGACTGGTGGCGCTACGTCTTCGGCGCCGGTGCGGTCGTCCTGCCGTACATTGCCGTGGTGCTCGCGAACGTGGGATCCAGTGGCGCCTCCGAGCCGGTGCGCCCCGGCGCCGTCCCGCCGCTGGCGATCGAGCAACGCCGGCAGTGAGCGGCGGCGCGGCCGCAGGGCCGTGCTCCCGCGCCGGCTGCCGGGCCCCCGCGGTGTGGCGCATCGACTGGCGCAACCCGAGGCTCCACGCCGAGGGGCGATCCAAGACGTGGCTGGCCTGCGACGAGCACCGGGGGTTCCTGGTCGACTTCCTCGCCGCCCGGGACTTCCCGCTCGAGGTCGCGCCGCTGGGAGAGGAGTAGGGATGGAGCAGCTGCGCGCCGTCCTGCGCGCCCTCGCCCGCGAGGGCCGATGGCGGCGTCCGCTCGCGCTCGCGATCGTCTTCGCGATCGGCTGCGCCCTGCTGTCGTGGTGGCAGTTCGCCCGGCGCGCGGAGACCGCGGCGGCGAACGCGCTCGTCGTCGCGAACTACGACGCGACCCCGCGGCCGCTCGGCGACGTGCTGCACGGGCTCGGGCAGTACCGCCCGGACCAGCAGTGGACGCAGGTGACCGCGACCGGCACGTACCTCGTCCGGGACCAGCTGCTCGTCCGCGACCGCCAGCTCGGCGGCAACCCCGGCTTCGAGGTGCTCACCCCCCTCCGGCTCGCGGACGGCGACGTGTTCGTCGTCGACCGCGGCTTCCTCAGCGTCGGCACGAAGCAGGACCGGCCCGACCGCGTCCCGGCTCCGCCGTCCGGGCAGGTGACGGTCGTCGCCCGGCTGCAGGCGAACGAGCACGCGATCCCGGGGCGCAGCGCTCCGGCGGGCGAGATCCCCTCGATCGACCTCGACGCCGTCGCGAAGGAGGTCGGCGCGCCGACCTACACGGGCGCCTACGGCCTCATGGTGCGGGAGGACCCGCCGGCCGCGGTCACGCCGCAGCCGCTCGAGGCGCCGAGCTTCGGCGACGACGAGGGGACGCACCTGTCCTACGCGATCCAGTGGATCCTCTTCGCCGTCATCGCGTTCGTGGCGCTCGGCTGGTCGGTGCGCCGGAGCCTCAGGGACGCGGGCGACCCCGACATCCTCGAGGCGGACCGACGCGCGGCGGAACGGCGCCGTCGGAAGGCGCCGTCGGATGAGGCGGTCGAGGACACGCTCCTCGACCGAGACGTCACGAGACGCTGATCAGGTCCGCGTAGTCGGGGTTCCAGTGGTCCTCGGTGCCGTCCGGCATGATGAGGACGCGCTCGGGGTTCAGGGCCTCCACGGCGCCCTCGTCGTGGCTGACGAGCACGACGGCGCCCGTGTAGTTCGCGAGGGCGCCGAGGATCTCCTCGCGGCTCGCGGGGTCGAGGTTGTTCGTCGGCTCGTCGAGCAGCAGCACGTTCGCGGCCGAAACGACGAGCATCGCGAGCGCGAGCCGCGTCTTCTCCCCGCCCGACAGCACGCCGGCCGGCTTGTCGCCGTCGTCCCCGGTGAAGAGGAACGAGCCGAGCACGCGCCGCGCCTCGGTCGCGGACAGCGCCGGCGCGGCGGAGAGCATGTTCTCGAGCACGCTCCGGTCCGTGTCGATCGTCTCGTGCT
>JBQCCU010000076.1:0-2168 GCA_051961935.1 Amnibacterium sp.
GGCGGGTCCAGACGGCGGCGACGACCGCGGCCAGGCCCACCCCCACGACGGCCGCCACGGACGTCGCGGTCGAGGACGCGCCGCCGACGCCCGTGCGGGCGACGAACCCGGCCGCGAGGTCCGCGACGCCGACCAGCGCGAGCACCGCGGCGAGCAGGCGGGCGCCCAGCAGCACCGCCGCGACGGCGGGGCCGCCGCGCGGGCCGTAGAGCCGGGCGGCGAGGGCGGGCGAGCCCACGTGGTCGGCGTCCGCGGCCGTGGTGAGCCGCACGGCGGCCGGGACCACGACGGCGACGCCGAGCACGAGCGCCGCTGCCGCCCCGCCCGCCGCGCCGGCGACGGCGAGCGCCACGCCGGCGAGCAGGAGAACCGGGGAGGCGAGCGCGCCGCCCCAGAGCAGCAGGACGGACAGCAGCGAGGGGCCGCCGAGCGGCAGCGAGCGCTCGCCGGAGGGCTCGACCAGCGGCACGGCGCCGGTGACGGGCGCGGTGGCCTCGATCATCGGCGGCAGCGGCACCGCCGCCGTGTCGGCGGCCGACACCGCCGTGACGCCGGCCACCACCTCGTCGACGCCCTCGGCGTCGTCGTCCGGCTCCTGCGGGACCGGCGGCGCGGACGGCAGGCCGACCGGCTGGACGGGCGCCTCGATCGTCGGCGGGCGGCGCTCGCGACGTCGACGGGGCGGCGGCGCATCGTCGGGCACCGCCTCGGGCGCCGGTGCGGGGTCGGCCTCGGCGGCCGGCGCCGGCTCGGGCCGCGGTGCCGGGGGTGCCGGCAACGGGCCGAGCGCGGCCCGGGACAGGGTGGCCGTCGGCGCGTCCGGTTCGCCGTGCTCGGCCGTGACGGGCGCCTCCTCCTCGGCCGTGCGGGGACGGCCGATCGAGCGCAGCGACCGCTCCCACGCCTCGTAGAGCGTCGGCGGCAGCGCGAGCGGTCCGGTCTCCCGCAGCGGATCCTCGAGGGCGGCGGGCTCCGGCAGCAGGGGCCCGGGAGGCGCAGGCGGCACGGCCGCCGGGACGCGGACGGGCTGCGTCGTCATCGGGTCCGCGTCGGCGACCCGGCGGCGCCCGGGCGAACCGCTCGCGGCGGCACGCGCCGCTCCCGTCGTGGAGAACGACGGGACCCGGCCGGGTCGCGGCGCGGTGCCGACCGCTGCCGACCCGTCGGGCGCGGGTGCAGGCCGATCCCCGCCCCCAGAGTGGCGCGCGGCGGTGTCGACGTGGCGGTGGTGCCCGTCGACGCCGAACGCGAGCGCGGACGGCCCGCGTGCGGACCGCGGTGCGAGCGCGGCGGGACGCTCCTCCGTCGGCTCGACCGCGGCGGGCGCGGGCCTGCTGGGCGGGGCGGGGACCCGCTCCGCGGGGGCGGGCGGTGCAGGGACCGGTCGTGCGGGCTCCGGTTCCTGCCGTCGCTCGGGTTCGGGCGCAGCGCCAGCGAGCGCGGGCGCCGCGAAGGGCGGGCGCACGACCGGCACCGCGCCGGTCTGCGCGAGTCGGTCGAGCTCCGCAGCGAGGGCCGCCGCGAGCTCGTCGTCGTCGTGGATCTCCTGGCCCGTCCCGGCTGCCGCATGCCCGCGGGGCCGGTCGTCCGCCATGGCGGTCATGGTATCCAGCGGCCGTTCCGCGGGCGCGGCGCCACGGCGTCCTTCCCGCGAGCCGGCGTCAGGCGACGGGGCGCAGCGGGACCACCTCGTCCGCCACCGGCTCCTGCGACGCGGGATGCTCCACCATCGCGATCACGCGATTGGCCATGAACCGCGCCGCGCGCACCGGCGTGCCGCCGCGGGTCACCTCGGTGACCTCCACCAGGCCGCGCCCGTGCGCGATCGCGAGCCGGCGCCCGGCCCTCGTCGCCTCGATCTCGTACGTCTTGGTCTCGCCGCCGGTGTCGACGACGACCTCCACCCGATCACCCTTCATGACGTCCTCCTCCAGGATCTCCACCGGATACAACACCCCTGGTCCGACAGTGATTCCACGCACTCGCCACGGATCCGTGCCGGTGCTCGGGTACGCTCCGCGCAAGGGCTCTTAGCTCAGTCGGTAGAGCGCCACGTTTACACCGTGGATGTCGTCGGTTCGATCCCGGCAGGGCCCACTCGTTAATGCACTGTCGTCGGTTCGATGCAGCGCCGCGAAGCAGCGCCGCGAAGCAGGGCCCACTCGTTA
>JBQCCU010000077.1:0-2716 GCA_051961935.1 Amnibacterium sp.
GAGGTGCTGGTGAAGGTGGCAGCGGCGGGGGTGTGCCACAGCGACCTGCACACGATCAACGGGACGATCCCGAAGCCGCTGCCGATCGTGCCGGGGCACGAGGGCGCGGGCAGGATCGAGGCGCTCGGCCCCGGCACGAGCGACCGGCTGCGCGTCGGCGACCGGGTCGCCTTCACCTGGCGGCCGCGGTGCGGGCAGTGCGACGCGTGCGTGGCCGGCAACCCGGTGCTCTGCCGCTTCGGGCGGGTGCTCGCGGAGACGAACGGGCTGCTCGACGGCACGACCCGCCTGCACCGGGGCGAGGAGCGGATCCACCACCTGATGGGCGTCTCGTGCTTCGCCGAGCAGGTCGTCGTGGCCGAGGCGAGCGTCGTGCCGGTGCCGGACGGGGTCGCTCCCGAGGTCGCGGCGATCGCCGCGTGCGCGGTCGTCACCGGGGTGGGCGCGGTGCTGAACGGCGTCACGGACGGTGCGGGCCGCCCGCTCGCGGTCTACGGCGCCGGCGGCGTCGGGCTCGCCGCGGTGATGGGCGCGCGCGTCGCCGGCGCGGAGCCGATCGTCGCGATCGACGTCGATCCCGCGAAGCTCGAGCTCGCGCGGGAGCTCGGAGCGACGCACGTGATCGACGCCCGCGACGGCGGCGTGGCCGAACGGGTCGTGGCGCTCACCGGCGGCGGCGTCCCCTGGCTCGTGGAGGCCGTCGGCCGGCCGGAGACGATGCGGGAGGCGTTCGCCTGCCTCGCGCCCGGCGGCACCCTCGTCGCGATCGGCCTGACGCGGGCGGGCGCCACCGCCGAGATCCCGATCAACGAGCTCGTGCAGCGGCAGAAGCGCGTCGTCGGCGCCCTCTACGGCCTCGCCAACCCGCGGCCCGACCTCGCCCGCATCTTCGCCCTCCACCTCGCCGGGCGGCTGCCGCTCGAGCGTCTGCTGGGCGGCCGGCGGCCGCTCGCCGAGGCGGCCGCGGCGTTCGACGACCTGCGATCCGGCGTGCCGGGCCGCACGGTCCTGCTTCCCTGAATCCACTGCGACGAACGGCCCACGGCCGGGAGAGGCGGACCTGATGCTCCGCAGCCAGGACTGGTACGGCGGCGACGACCGCGACGGCTACATCCACCGCGCGTGGATGCGCCGCGGCTACCCCGACGACGCGTTCGACGGCGAGCGGCCGCAGATCGCGATCGCGAACACCGCGTCCGACCTCACGCCCTGCAACATGCACCTCGACGAGGTGTCGGAGGCGGTGAAGCTCGGCGTCGCCGAGGCCGGCGGCATCGGGCTCGACCTACCCGTGGTCTCGCTCGGCGAGACGCTCGTGAAGCCCACCGCGATGCTCTGGCGCAACATGGCCGCGATGGCGATGGAGGAGATGTTCCGCGCCAACCCGATCGACGGGCTCGTGCTGCTCGGCGGCTGCGACAAGACGATCCCCGCGCTGCTCATGGCCGCCGCGTCCGTCGGCATCCCGGCCGTCGTCGTGCCGGGCGGCCCGATGATGAACGGCATGTTCCGCGGCAAGCGGATGGGCTGCGGCACCGGCGTCTGGCAGCTGTCGGAGGAGGTGCGCGCCGGCACCCTGTCCCGGGAGGCGTTCCTCGCGAGCGACCGGTCGATGATCCGCAGCAAGGGCCACTGCAACACGATGGGCACCGCGTCGACCATGGCGATCATGGCCGAGGCGCTCGGCATGACCATCCCGGGCCTCGCGGGCACGCCCGCCCCCGACGCCCGGCTGCTCGAGGCGTCGCAGGCCACCGGCCGGCTCGCGGTGGACCTGGTGCGCAAGGGCCGGTCGATCACCGACGTGATCACGAAGGAGTCGTTCCACAACGCGATCGTGGCGATCGCCGCGTGCGGCGGGTCGACGAACGCGGTCGTGCACATGCTCGCGATCGCCGGGCGCCTCGGCATCGAGCTGACGCTCGAGGACTTCGACCGCATCGGCGCCGAGGTGCCGCTGCTGGTGAACCTGCAGCCCTCCGGCAGCTTCCTCATGGAGGACCTCTACAACGCGGGCGGGGTGCTCGCCGTGCTCGCCCAGGTGAAGGACCTGCTCGACCCGACGCCGATCACCGTCACGGGCCGCCCCCTCGTGGACTACCTGGACGACAAGCCGATCTGGGACACCGAGGTGATCGCGCCGCGCGAGACCCCGCTGATCCCCCCGGTGGGCGAGCACACCGCCGGTGCCGGCATCGCGGTGCTCCGCGGCAACCTCGCCCCGAACGGCGCGATCATCAAGCCGGCCGCCGCCTCCGCGGCCCTGCTCACGCACCGGGGGAAGGCCGTCGTGTTCGACTCCATCGAGGACTTCCACGCCCGGGTGGACGACCCGGACCTGCCCGTCACGCCCGACTCGGTGCTCATCCTGCGCGGCTGCGGCCCGCGCGGCTACCCGGGCATGCCCGAGGTGGCGAACCTGCCGCTGCCGCAGAAGATCCTGAAGCAGGGCGTGCGCGACATGGTCCGGATCTGCGACGGCCGGATGTCGGGCACGGCCTACGGCACCGTGGTGCTGCACGTGGCGCCAGAGGCCGCCGCCGGCGGCACGCTCGGCCTCGTGCAGGACGGCGACGAGATCCTGCTCGACGTGCCGAACCGCACCATCCGTCTCGAGGTACCGGACGACGAGCTCGCGCGGCGCGTGCCGCCCGCCTCGCTCGTCGAGGGCTACGCGAGCGCGTCGCGCGGCTGGGAGCGGCTCTACATCGAGCAC
>JBQCCU010000078.1:0-2301 GCA_051961935.1 Amnibacterium sp.
CGAGGAACGGGTCGCGGCGCGCGATGCCCGCGTTGTTCAGCACGACGGTGAGCCCGCCCGTCGCGGCCTCCGCCTCCGCGAGGGTCGAGACGACCCGGTCCTCGTCGGCCACGTCGCAGACGCCGCCACCGACCGCCCCGCTCTCCGCGATCGCGCGCTCGAGGTCGTCGGGCTCGGTGCCGCTGATGTAGACGCGCACGCCCTCGTCCGCCAGTCGGCGGGCCGCCGCGAGCCCGATGCCCCGCGTGCCGCCGCTGACCCAGGCGCCTCGCCCCTTCAGTCCCCGCATCCGCCGTCGCCCTCCTCGTCACGGCACGGCGTGCCCGCGCTCCCCGGCGAGAGTAGCCTGCAGTCCGGTAGTTGAAGCGACGTTCCAGTCCCCGGAACGGGAAGGAGCGACATGCCTTCGATCTCCACGCGGGCCGTTCCCGCGACCGGTCCCGAGCACGTGCTCGCCGAGAGCCCCGTGTGGGACGAGCGCACGGCTCGCCTCTACTGGGTGGACATCCCGGCGGGTGCGGTGATCGAGGGGCGGCTCACCGGCGACGAGGTCCGCGAGGAGCGTCGCTGGCACCGCCCGGAGACGGTGAGCGCGGTCTGCCCGGCGGCGGATGGGACCCTCCTCGTCGCCGGCGCGAACGCGCTGCACCGCCTCCACCCGGAGCAGGGCTGGCTGGAGAGCGGGCCCGCGCTGATCGAGGGACCGCGCCGCCTGAACGACGGCGCCGCCGATCCGGCCGGACGGTACGTGGTCGGCTCGCTCGCGACGTCCGGCTCCGGCGGGGACGAGGTCCTGCTGCAGACGGGCGATGCGCCCGCGCGCCCGCTGCGCTCGGGCATCGGCCTGTCGAACGGCATCGACTGGAGCCGGGACGGCACGACCCTGTACCACGTCGACAGCACCCGCCACACCGTCTCGACCGCCGCGTACGACCCGGCGACCGGGACCGCGACGGGGTGGGCGACGCTCTTCGAGGTGCCGGACGGCGTGCCGGACGGCCTCGCACTCGACGCCGACGGCCTGCTGTGGGTCGCCTGCTGGGGCGTCGGCCAGGTGCGGCGGTACGACCACGACGGCCGGATCCGCCAGGTCGTGGAGGTGGACGCGCCGCTCACGTCGTCGTTCGCGTTCGCCGGCGACGGGCTCGGCACCCTCGTGATCACGACCGCGCGGGACGGGCTCTCCGCGGCGGAGCTCGCCGCGGCCCCCGCCTCCGGCTCGCTGTTCGTCGCCCGCCCGGGCGTCGCGGGTCGCCTCCGCACCCGCTGGGCCGGTGGCCTCCTGACGCGGGCCGCCGGCGATCCGACACCCTGAGCCGGCAGGAGCGGACCGTGACCGATCAGGACGACACCCGCCTCGTGGGCGCCGACCGCGTGCTCGCCGTGCTCGTGGAGCTCGCGCGCCACCCCAACGGGGTCACGCTGGAGGAGCTCGCCGGCCGCCTGCAGAGCCCCAAGCCCACCGTCCACCGCGCGCTCGCGGCGCTGCGCCGCGCGGGGCTGGCCCCGCAGCTGGCGCGCGGGGTCTACCTCCTCGGCGACGAGTACCTGCGCCTCGCCTACGAGCACCAGGCGGCGCGGCCGGAGAGCGCGCGGATCCAGCCGGCCCTGCAGGAGCTCGCGGAGCACTACGGCGAGACGGCCCACTTCGCCGTCCTCGACGGCGCCGAGGTCGTGTACCGGGCGAAGGTCGATCCCCCGTCGGGATCGGTGCGGCTCACCTCGACGATCGGCGGACGCAACCCGGCCCACCTCACCGCGGTCGGCAAGCAGCTGCTGAGCAGCCGCATCGGCAGCGAGGAGGAGCTCCGCGCGTGGGTCGGCGGGCGGACACTGGTCGGCCACACCCCGAAGTCGATCACCGACGTCGCCGCGCTCTGGCGGGAGCTGGAGCGCACCAGGGAGCGCGGCTACGCCGTCGACGACCAGGAGAACGAGCTCGGCATCAACTGCGTCGCGGTCGCCGCCCCTCCCGCCGGCGACGGCAGTGAGCCGGGCGCGGTGAGCGTCAGCGCGGTGGCGTTCCGGCTGCCGATCGCACGCCTCACGGCCGAGGTGCCCAGGATCCGCGCGATCGTGGGCACCGCGCCGCCCGACCGGGGCGCCTCGACCGGAACGCCGGGCGAGGCTCAGCGGGGCGCGACGACGCGCTGACGCTGGCGGCCGAGCCCGTCGATCCCGAGCTCCATCACGTCGCCCGGCTGCAGCCAGACCGGCGGCGTGAACCCCATCCCGACCCCGGGCGGGGTCCCCGTGTTGATCAGGTCACCCGGCTCGAGGACCATGAACTGGCTGAGGTGG
>JBQCCU010000079.1:0-2042 GCA_051961935.1 Amnibacterium sp.
AAGTACGAGCGCGGCGCCCACACGACCAGCGAGTCCTGGTTGCTGCCCGAGTCCCCGCCGAACCAGTACGGCGCGGCGGCGTCGCGCCGCGTCGCGATGCCGCGCACGACGAGGTCCGACGGCCGTCCGCTCCCGCCGAGGGGCACCACGCCGACCTTGCTCCCGACGTGCAGGCCGCGAGCCTTGGCGGCCGCCGCCTCGACGACCACGCCGGTCCGGTCCGAATCGGCGACGCACCGGCCCACCCTCATCCGGAGGGCCGCGCAGACCCCGTCCCGATCCTCCACGGCGACGTACGGCTCACCGAGCCGCGCCGGCACCGCGGCGTGCAGCACGACGGAGAGCTGCATCACGAGCGACGGGTACGCCCGCGCCGCGGGGCCCGAGAACGCACCCCGGACCACGTTCTCGAGTGCGGTCGGGTTCGGCTTCCCGACCAGCTCGGTCGTCACCTGCACCCCCGTCCCGTGATCGCTGACGGGTGCCCGGAGGAGGGCGGCGCGCAGCACCGCGTCCCGGGCGGAGTCCGCGTAGGAGGGCGCCGCGGCGGCGGCCGTCGTGGTGAACACCGCGACGACGAGCAGGAGCACCGACACCCCGCGGCGCCACCACAGGCCCGCGAGCGCCAGCTTCAGCAGCCCCACGGGCCACCGCGGTGGGGGAGGCGAGGCGCGGGCCAGCGCTCGACCTCCACGTCCACCCTTCGAGGATGCCACGAGCAGTCCGAGGGCTCGGTCCTCGACACCGCATGGTGCGCTGTCCGAGACCATTCCGCCCGGGCGCCAGAAGGGTCAGGATGAGGCGATGAGCACGGAGGAGAGCGGCGCGGCCGCGGAGATCGACGCGATCATCGCGAACGCCGGCGACTGGCGTGGGCCGCTGCTCGCCGAGCTCCGGAGCGTCATCCTCAGCGCCGAACCGGACGTGGTCGAGGCGATCAAATGGCGCAAGCCGTCCAGGCCCGAGGGCGTCGCGACCTGGATGTGCGAGGGCAACCTCTGCGTCGCGGACCTCCTGAAGCGCGCGGTCCGGCTCACCTTCCCGAAGGGCGCGAAGCTGGACGACCCGACCGCCCTCTTCAACGCCCGCACGGACAGCGCCACCGTTCGGGCGATCGACTTCCCGGAGCACGCACGCGTCGACGCGGACGGGCTCCGAGGGCTCGTCCGCGCGGCGATCGCGGCGAACCGGGAGGGCTGAGCGACCCTCCGCCAGGCGGATTCGGCGCGCCGTCGCCCCCGAATGCAGGACGAGGGGATCAGCGCGGCGATGCTCGGCCGGGCGGCGGCGGCGGCGAGGCGCTCGGCGCGGCGAGGTCGGCCGGGCGCGGGTGCTCTCCTCTGACGACGTCCGCCTCGGTCGGCGCCGGGCCGCCGGGCTCGTGCGACTGCGCCCGCCGGATCTGCGCGGCCGGCGACTCGCCGTAGGCGTCCCGGTAGTGGGTCGAGAACCGGCCGGCGTTGGCGTAGCCGAACCGCTGCGCCACCTCCGCGACGGTCGTCCCTCCGTCGGGTGCGGCGAGGAGCGCCTCGCGCGCGGCCTCGAGCCGCAGGTTCCGGAGGTGCAGGAGGGGCGTGACGCCGAGCTGCCGCTCGAACACGAGCTGCAGCCCCCGCACGGACACCCCGGCCGCTGCGGCGACCTCCGGGATCGAGATGGGATCCGACAGGTGCGCCCGCAGCTCCGCGATCGCCCGGCGCAGGATCGCCGTGTCGCGGTCGGTCGGCTCCTCGGACCGGTTGGTCAGATCGAAGGCCTCCACGACGACCGCGGTGAGCATGTCGATCGTGTGCGTCCGGACGAGGTCGCGGGTGTACACGGCGGGCTGCCCGAAGACCGACGACGTGAGCAGGTCGGCGACGCGGTGGAAGTACGCCGCGAGCTCGGGGGAGCGCGGCCGGACGCGGGGCGCCCGGAGGGAGACGGCGTGCTTCGGCACCGCCAGCAGGCGGGCGAGCGGGGCCGGCGGGATGGAGAACACCTCGATCTCGGCCGCTGAGGTGAGGACGGACGCGCGGGCGTCGATCGGGACGAGCGCGATG
>JBQCCU010000080.1:0-2888 GCA_051961935.1 Amnibacterium sp.
CAGCCATCGGCGGCGCACCCCCGGCTCACGATTGTTGCCACTTTTTGTGGGTTTTGGGACGCCATACCCACAAAAAGTGGCAACAGCCGGTGGGTCAGTAGCGGTAGCTGTCCGCCTTGAAGGGGCCGGCCGGATCCACGCCGAGGTAGGCGGCCTGCTCGTCGGTCAGCACGGTGAGCTTCGCGCCGAGGGCGTCGAGGTGCAGCCGGGCGACCTCCTCGTCGAGCACCTTGGGCAGCACCGCGACGCCGACCGGGTACGCCTCGGGCGACGTCCACAGCTCGAGCTGCGCGAGCACCTGGTTCGTGAAGCTCATCGACATCACGAACGACGGATGCCCGGTGGCGTTGCCGAGGTTCAGCAGCCGGCCCTCGGACAGCACGATCACGCTGCGGCCGTTCGGCAGCCGCCACTCGTGCACCTGCGGCTTGATCTGCACGCGCTCGGCGCCGTCGAGCGCCTCGAGACCGGCCATGTCGATCTCGGTGTCGAAGTGGCCCACGTTGCCGACGATCGCGAGGTGCTTCAGGCCGAGCAGGTGCTCGACCGTGATGACGTCGGTGTTGCCGGTGCCGGTGATCACGATGTCGACCTGACCGAGCACGTCGGTGAGCGGGGCGACCTGGTAGCCGTCCATCGCGGCCTGCAGGGCCGTGATCGGGTCGATCTCGCCGATGATCACGCGGGCGCCCTGGCCCCGGAGTGCCTCCGCGGCCCCCTTGCCCACGTCGCCGTAGCCGGCGACGAACGCGGTCTTGCCGCCGATCAGCACGTCGGTCGCGCGGTTCAGGCCGTCGATCAGCGAGTGGCGGATGCCGTACCGGTTGTCGAACTTGCTCTTCGTGACGGAGTCGTTCACATTGATCGCGGGGAACAGCAGCTTGCCGTCGCGGTCGAGCTCGTACAGGCGGTGCACGCCCGTGGTGGTCTCCTCGCTGACGCCGCGGATGTCGGCGGCGATGCGCTGCCAGCGCTGCGGGTCGAGGTCGAGGGAGCGGCGGAGCACGTCCAGCACCGCGCGCCACTCGGCGCCGTCGCCGTCCTTCGTCTCCGGCACCGCGCCGGCGCGCTCGAACTCGACGCCCTTGTGCACGAGGAGGGAGGCGTCCCCGCCGTCGTCGAGGATCATCGTGGGTCCGGTGAAGTCGCCGCCCTCGGCCCGCGCCTCCGCGGTCCAGTCGAAGATGCGCTCCGCGCAGTCCCAGTACTCCTCGATCGACTCGCCCTTCCAGGCGAACACGGGCACGCCGGAGGGACGGTGCGGGGTGCCGTCGGGGCCGACGACGACCGCGGCGGCCGCCTCGTCCTGGGTTGAGAAGATGTTGCAGCTCGCCCAGCGCACCTGCGCACCGAGCGCCACGAGGGTCTCGATCAGCACGGCGGTCTGCACGGTCATGTGCAGGGATCCGGCGATGCGGGATCCCGCCAGCGGGCGGGTGGCCCCGTAGCGCTCGCGGAGCGCCATCAGGCCGGGCATCTCCTGCTCGGCGAGGCGGATCTGGTGCCGGCCGGCCTCAGCGAGGTCGAGGTCGGCGACCCGGTACTCGAGGGTCGGACTGTCGGGCTCCGTATCGAGGGACGTCTCCAGAAGACTCATCCCTCCATCCTCGCATTCGACGCGCCTGACGCGAGGCGGCGGCCCGACCGGCGGGGAAGTCCGCGGACGGTGCCGGAGGACGCGGACTCAGAGGCCGAAGAGGGTGCCCTTGCTGCGCTCCGGCTGCGGCTCGGGGGCCTCCAGGCCGTCGTCGTCGGGCGCGCTGATCCGCAGCACCGACCACCCGTTCGGCACGGACAGCCGGTCGGCGTGGTCGGAGCACAGGTCGTAGCTGTGCGGCTCGGCCTTGAGGCTGAGCGGCCCGAGCACCGCCATCGAGTCGGCGTAGACATAGGTGAGCGTGGCGACGGCCGGCTTCTGGCAGGTCACCCGCGTGCAGAGCCGTTTCGTCTTCATGGCGCGGTCATGGTATGCACGCTCTCCGACACCGGGCCGTCCGCTCCCCCGGCGCGTCCCTGATCCGCCCCTCGCGTCGCGATTCGTGCCGCTTCGGTGCGCCGGATGCGGCAGGAGTCGCGACGCGAACGAGGGGGCGGCGCGGAACCACCCCGCGGGTACCATTCCGGCATGGCCCGCTCGCGCCGCGTGTCGCACGCGCCGTCCCCTCGGGGCGGCTACCGGAACCGCCACGGGCGTGGTCTCCGCTCGTCGGTGACCGGGCCGCACCTGCCCGTGCTGCGCACCAGGGCCGAGGCGTTCGAGGCGATCGTCGCCGAGACCGCCGACTACCTCCGCGGCCTCTTGCCCGACGACCTCGGCGACGTGTCGTTCGAGATCGCCGGCATCCCCCGGTCGGTGACGCCGAACGGCCTCGACCGGTGGTGGGTGGACAGCGGCGCGCGCCGCGTCGTGCTCTACCGGCTGCCCATCGAGCGGCTGTCGCACCTGCACGTCGACGACGAGGCCCACCAGCGGATGTACGTGGAGGGCTGCGTGTTCAAGGCGGTCGCCGAGCTGCTCGGCAAGGACCCCTGGGATCTCGCGCCGGACCGCTTCCACCACTTCTGACGCCCCGGAGATCGCGCCGTTCCGGAAGGACCGGCCGGCACGCCGCGGCGGGACGCCGCGCACCGGCCTGGCACGCGGGATCTCGGCGACGGCGCGACGCGCGGACGCCCGCGCGGCGCGCTCAGTGGGTGACGCGGACCGGATGCGCCGCCTGGTCGGCGGGCGCCACCGGGTAGGCCGCGACCGCGTCCGGCCCCGCGAGGCTCACGGCCGCGCGGAGGCCCGTCCCGCCGGTCAGGGTGCCGACGCCGGCGGAGACGTCGGTCGCGACCGTCGCCCCCGCGGGGACCGTCACCGTCCCGTGGCCCACCCCGTCGATGCG
>JBQCCU010000081.1:0-2964 GCA_051961935.1 Amnibacterium sp.
CGCGGCCCGTGCTGATGGTCGGCGACGGCGTCAACGACGCGCCCGTGCTCGCCGCCGCCGACCTCGGCTTCGCGATGGGGGCGCGGGGAACCGCGGCGGCGAGCGAGGCCGCGGACGTCGTCGAGCTCCGCGACGACCTCGCCGGGGTCGTCGCCGCGATCGAGGTGGGCAGGCACACGACCCGGGTGGCCTGGGGCGCGATCCTGCTCGGCATCGGCCTCAGCGTGGGCCTCATGGTCGTCGCGGTCTTCGGCGTGCTCCCGCCGCTGGCCGGCGCACTGCTGCAGGAGGTCGTCGACGTCGCGACCATCCTCGCCGCGCTCGCCGCGTTGGGCGGCGGGGAGGAGCGCCGCGCCCTCCGTGCCGGGTCCTTCGACCCTGCTGCGGCACCGGCCGCGGCGCGACCCTCGGCGCCATGAGCACGACGAGCCCGTCGATCCTCCGCCCGCCCGGTCCGCGTTCCGACGAGGACCGCCTCGTCCCCTTCTCGCCACCCGCGATGGGCGTGCACTCGGAGGCGGGTGTGCTGCGCGCCGTGATCGCGGACCTCGGCCGGGGGTCGGAGCCGCCGGTCGCGGAGCCGCTCCTGGCGCGAGGGGTGCGGGTGCTGCGGCTCGTCGACCTGCTCGCGGACGTGCTGGTCGAGCCGATGGCGCGGCGGGCCCTCGCGGTCCGGCAGATCGTGCTGGAGGCCACGTCGCCCGTCGCCGCCAGGCGGATCGTGTCCGTGCTCGCCGACGCGGAGCCGCTCGTCGCCGCCCGGCTGCTGCTCGGTGGCATCCCGGCCCGCGATCGGGACCTCGACTCGCGGTCCCCGGAGCGGGCCCGCTACCTGCTACCGCCGCTCGCCGGCTCCCGCTCGCTCCGGCAGCCGATCGTCGCGGTGGGCGCGCATCCGCTAGCCGCACTCGTGAACGGCAGCGAAGCGCGCCGCGCCGTGGCCGTCATGAGTGCCGTCGAGCGGCTGCACCCGCTGTTCGCCGCGGCCCGGCCCCGCCACTACCGCGCGGACGGTGGGCTCCGGCGGCGGGACGCCACGGTCGACGGCGACGACGTGCAGCTCGCGCCCGACGGCACCGTGCTCGTCGGGGTCGGGCAGCGCACGAGCCTGCACGGCGCCCGTCAGCTCGCCCACACCCTGCTCGCCGGCGGCACCCCCCGTGTCGTCGCCGTCGAGCTGCCCGGCGGCACCGTCGACCGCCTCGACCGGCTCCTCGCGATCCTCGGCGTCCGCACCGTGCTCCTGGCCGGGGAGGCGCTCGCCGACGACGTCGTCGCCTGGGAGCTCCGCCCGGCCGGCGACGGCACGTTCGCCCACCGGCGCGGCCGCTTCCGCAGCCTGCTGCCGGAGCTCTTCCCCGCCGGCATCGAGACCGTCACGGTGCCGGATGCGGCCGCGAGCGGCCCGCAGCACTACCTCGCGCTCGAGCCCGGAGCGGTGCTCACCGACGCCCCGATCGCCGACGCGACGAGCCTCGCCCTCGAGCGCGCCGGGGTCGAGGTGCGCGCCGTCCCGGACGAGCGCGGCCGCATCGGGCGCAGCGGCGGCCTGCGCCGCGTCGTGCTCCCCGTGCAGCGGGACGAGCTGCGCCTCGCCGGAGGACCAACGGCCCTGTGACCCGCGCCGCCCCCCGCCGACACTTCCCCTCGAAGCCGGCGTCCGCCGGCGGCGTCAGGAGGAAGCATGAGCACCACCGCAGGACTGCCGGGCACCGAGCACCGGCCCGAGCTCGGGGCGGTGCCGACCGACCGCCGGACCGAGCGGATCGTCCTCGCCACCGACGGCGGCCTCGCGGGCCTCTCCGCGATGCGCTGGATCGCCGACCGCGCCCGCACCCACACGCTCGACGTGACCGTGCTCGACGTCGTCGACGTGCCCGACAAGCCCGGCTGGCAGGCCGACCCGAAGCATCTGCCCGCCGATCGCGCCGTGCGCCAGGTCGCCGACTACCTCGCCTGGTCCGCCCCCTCCGTCGAGACCTCGCTCTCGGTGGTCGCCGGTGATCCCCTGGAACGGATCGCCGCGGCGGCCGAGGACGCCGACCTGCTGGTGGTCGGTTCCAACCGCGTGGGCGCCCCCAGCCACCTCCTCGCGTCCTTCTCCACCCGGCTCGCCGAGCAGGCGCAGTGCCCGACGGTCGTCGTGCCGCGCGGCTGGGAGCGCTCAGCCGGCCCGGTGGTCGTCGGCGTCGAGGGCGACGGCAGCGACGAGGAGGCGCTCCGCTTCGCCGCGCGCGAGGCCGAGGTGCTGCACCGCGACCTCGTGCTCGTCCACGCCTGGCACCTCGCGAGCATCGCCGCGCCGGCGTTCGCCGCCGACCTCGACCGCCGCGCGGTGGAGAACACGGAGGCGGCCCGCCTGAGCGCCGTCACGGAGCAGATGCGGGACCGCTACCCGGGCCTGCGGATCGCCCCGCTGCTCGCCCACGAGATGCCGGTCACGGCGCTCGTGCGCTCCGGGGACGGCGCGGCGCTGCTCGTCGTCGGCTCCCACGGGCTCAGCGTGATCGAGCGGATGATGCTCACCTCCGTCAGCCGCGGGGTGATCGAGCGCCCGCTCTGCCCCGTCGCGGTCGTCCGCAGCCACCACCCGGAGGACTGACCGCTCGGCTCAGCGGCCTCGGCGCCACGTCCACGCGAGGTAGGCGCCGAGGCCGCCGAGCGCGCCGACGCCCACGTCGGTGAGCCGCCGAGCCGTCCGGCCCGCGGCCGACGACGAGGTGAGCTGGCCGATGCCCGTGATCAGCGCGGCCGCGACCATCCCCGCGACCAGGCGGTTGCCCATCCGCTCCACCCGCGCGACGAGGGGATCGAGCTCGTCCGCCCGCAGGTGCAGGTCGAGGCCGTCGGTCTCGACCGCGTCGAGCAGTCGCCGCAGCGCGTCCGGGAGCGCGAGCCCGAGGGTCGCCGCGTCGCGGCCCGCGCGCCGGGCCCGCCTGGCGAGCGCCCGCGGCGAGAACCGCT
>JBQCCU010000082.1:0-14127 GCA_051961935.1 Amnibacterium sp.
TCCGCCCGCCTCGCTGGCGACTTGCCACTTCTCGCCCTCCAAGGGCGACTTGGAGGGCGAGAAGTGGCAAGCGATCGGCGGTCAGGCGTGGGCGAGGAGCACGCGCGCCAGCGGCGCGAGGCGGTCGCCGAGCGCATCCGCCTCCGCGAGGGTGGCCCAGCGCGCCTCGGCGATCTCCGCGGCGGCCTCCACCGTGCCGTCGAGCGCCAGCCGGAACACGTGCGCGACCAGGACGTGGCCCGGCTCGTTCGCGGCGTCGGTCTCGAAGCGGCCGAGGTCGGTGAACGCCTCCGGGTCCACCGCGAGGAGCAGCTCCTCCGCGAGCTCTCGCGCGAGCGCCTCGCGGAGTCCCTCGCCGGGCTCGGGCTTGCCGCCGGGTTGCATGTACCGGTCGGTGCCGCGCTTCCGCACGAGCAGCAGCCGGCCCTCCGCGTCCGTCACCAGCGCCGCGACCACGGTGATGACGGGGCGCTGGGGCACCGGGCAAGGCTAGGTCGACGGGGGCACCTGGAAGGCTGAGGGGCGTGGATGCGCGCCGGGCCGAGCTGACCTACCTCGCCGCCGCCGTGCCGATGCGGTTCGTGTCGGGCGGTGCCGGCGTCGCCCTCGCGCTCGCGGCCGCCATCCAGCTGCACGACGTGGCGCTCGGCGGGGTGCTGATCGCGGTGCTCACCGCGCCGAGCGTGATCGCGGCGCCGCTGATCGGCGCGCTGCTCGACGCCACGCCCTCCCCTCGGCGCACCATGCTGCTCGCCTCGATCGTGCTCGCGGCCGTGCTCGTCACCTGCGCCTTCGTCGCCGTGGTGCCGCTGCCGATCGTCCTGGCCGTGCTCGTCGTCGGGGGCATCGTGATGCCCGTCTTCATGGGCGGCCTGTCGGCGTTCGTCGGCGAGGTGCTGCCCGGCGACGTGGCGCGGGGCACGGCGGTCGACGCGCTCGCCTACAACATCGCCGGCATCGGCGGCCCGGGCCTCGTCTCGATCGCCACCGTGCTCCTGTCGCCGACCGGTGCGCTGCTCGCCCTCGCGGTGGTGGCCCTCGCGGGCGGCCTCGCGCTGCAGGCGCTGCCGCTCGTGCCCAGGGGTGGAGCCGCGCACCCCGCCGGCATCGCGCGGGGCATCGGCGCGGCCACGCGGCACCTGCTCACCCACCATCCGCTCACCCGGTCGACGACGGCCGGGACGATCGTGCAGATCGGCGGGGGAGCGATGCCGGTCGTCGCGGTGCTCGTCGCGGTCGCGCGCGGAGGGGGCGAGAGCGGGGGCGGCTGGCTGCTCACGGGCTTCGCGGTCGGCGGGGTCGCCGGCGCGCTCGCGATCACGACACCGGCCGTCACCCGCTGGCTGGGACGGTTCCCGGCCCGGCGGATCATGGCGGCCGGGTTCACCGCCACGGGCGTGCTCACCCTGATCGCGGCGCTCGTGCCGGGCTACGCGCTGACGCTCGTCGCCCTGACCCTGTCGGGCCTGCCGGACGCGCCGGGCGTCGCCGCGATGCTCCGCATCCGCCAGGAGGAGAGCCCGAGCGCGGTGCGGGCGCAGGTGTTCATCGTCGGCGCCGGCCTGCGCTCCGCCGCCGCGTCGATCGGCGCCGCGATCGTCGGGCTCGTCACGCACCTGCCTCCGGGGCTGCTGCTCGTGCTCGTCGCGGTGCCGTGGCTGCTCGCCTGGCCGATCCTCCTTGCGGGGGCGTCACGCGCCGCCGTGCGGGAGCCCGACGTCGCGCGATAGCCGGCCGGTACGTGGCTACTCGCGGCGGAGGACCACCCGGCGGGCGGCGAGCCGGAGCTCCATCTCGTGGAGCACCATCGCGGCCAGGTCCTCGAGGATCGCGACCTCGCAGTCGGTCGTCGGCCTCGGCTTCGTGTCGAAGATCGCGAGGGTCCCGAGGTTGTGGCCGTCCGGCGTCTTCAGCGGCACGCCGGCGTAGAAGCGGATGCCGCGGCTGCGCACGTCCTCCGGATAGGCGCTGATGCGCGGGTCGGTGAGGATGTCCTCGACCACGAGGGTGTCGTCGTGGAGGCCGCCGCTCGTCGCGAGGCCCTTGGTGCGCTCCACCTCGTTGACGTCCACGCCGAAGTGCGACTTGAACCAGATCCGGTCGGCGTCGACGATCGACACGACGGCGATCGGCACGTCGAAGATCCGCGCGGCGAGGGACGTGATGCGGTCGAAGGCCCCGTCGGGCGGGGTGTCGACGAGGTTGTAGCGGCGCACCGCCTCGAGCCGCTCGTGCTCCGGGTCCTGCGACACGGGCCGGGCGGCACGGAAGTGGTCGACCACGACGTCGCGGAGGGCGACGGCCACCTCGGGCATCGTCGGCCGGTCGCGCGGGCTGCGCTGCGTCATCGCGCGCACCACCTCGGCGAAGGGCCCGGGCAGCGCCTCGGGGATCTCGGGCTGCCGGTCGAGCCGCGCGAGCGCCGAGTCGACGACGGAACCGGGGTAGGCCACGCGGCCGGATGCCGCCTCGATCAGCACGAGACCGAGCGAGTACACGTCGGTCTCCGGGCCGAGCTCGGCGCCCTCGACCTGCTCGGGGCTGAGGTACGCCGCCGTGCCGGTGGTGAACTCGCTCGGCAGCATCCCCTGGGCGCGGAGCATCGCGATGCCGAAGTCGGCGAGCTTCGCCCGCATCGGGCGCTCGACGCCCGCTTCGAACAGCAGCACGTTCGCCGGCTTGATGTCGCGGTGCACGATGCCGTGCTCGTGCACGTACTCGAGGGCGCCGGCGATGTCGTAGCCGATGTAGGCGGTGGAGAACGGGTCGAGCGGGCCCTTGCGCAGCCGCTCGCGGAGGTCCGAGTCGCGGATCAGCTCCATGACGAGGAAGACCTGGGGCGCGTCGATGTCGGTGAGGTCGATGCCGGCGTCGAGCAGCGTCACGAGCCCCGGGTGGTTCAGGGCGCCGAGCATCCGGGCCTCGGCCTCCTGCGCGCGCAGCTCCTGGGGATCGGCGGCGCGGGCGGAGAACACCTTGACGGCGACGTCGCGGCCGAGCAGCTGGTCTCGGGCCCGGTAGACGACTGAGGCGCCGCCGCGGCCGATGACGGAGCCGAGGCGGTAGCGGCCCTGGAGCACGGGAGGAAGGGCCGCGGTCCGCGCCTCGTCCGTCATGCTTCCGTCCTCGCCGGGCGGATTCGCCCGTCCGCGGAACCGCTCCGTTCCGCCCCGCACGGAACCTCCGTACGTCCTCAGTGTACCGATGATGTCTCGATTGGTAAGGCAACCGAAGCGCCGCGCGCGCATGTGCGGGCCTCCGGACAGCCGTGCGGGAGGATGCTGAACGCTCCCCCTGATCGGATGCACGGGAACCGCATGTACGGTGACCGCGAAGGGCGGTTCCGATGAGCGATTCCGAGGCGCGGTCCGCGCCCGTGGAGTCGATCGTGAGCGAGCTCGGCCCTCAGGCCGCCGCCCTCGTCACGGCGCTGCGGGAGTTCGACGACGCGGAGCTGCGGATGCGGTCCCGCTTCCGCCGGCTCCTCGGTGTCGGCAGCACCGACCTCGCGGCCCTGCGCTTCATCCGCAGCCGGGAGCGGCGGGGCGACCCGGCGCACGGCACCGATCTGCGGAAGCGGCTCGGCGTGTCGTCCGCGACCGCGACGACGATCACGAACCGGCTGACGGTCGCCGGCTTCATCGAGAAGCCGCGGGACCCGGTGGACGGCCGCGTGCGCGTGCTGCGCCTCACCCCCGACGCGCGACTCCGCATCGACGTGGTCGTCGGCGACACCGAGAAGCGGCTCGACGACGTGCTCAGCTCGGTCTCCGCCGAGGAGGCGGCGCGGATCGTCGAGCTCGTCGAGTCCGCCACCCGGGTCGTCGAGGACGCGGGGCGTCCGCCCCGCTGACCCGCCGTGCTGCATCTGGCCGTCGTGGCGCCCGGCGACCGGGCGGACGCCGTCGTCGACGCGCTCGCCGACGAGCCGGGCGTGACGAACCTGCTGCGCCTCGGCGCCGCGGTCAAGCCGACCGGTGAGCGGATCGAGGCCGACGTCGCGCGGGAGGCCGCCGACGCCGTGCTCGAGCGGCTGCACGGGCTGTGCCTCGCGCACGGCGGCACGGTCACGATCAGCGACGTCGGCGCGGCGTTCGGCGACCCGGTCGACGAGGCGCGGCGGGACGCGCCGGGCGAGGGCGTCGACGCGGTCGTCTGGGAGGAGATCGCCCAGCGCACCGCCGCGGACGCGACCCTGTCCGGGACCTTCCTCGTCTTCCTGATCGCCGCGACGCTGATCTCGTCCGTCGGGCTGCTCACCGACAGCTCGGTGCTCGTCGTCGGGGGCATGGTGCTCGGCCCCGAGTTCGGGCCGCTCGCCGCGGTCGCGGTGGCGCTCGTGCAGGGCCGCTGGCGGGCGGCGGCGCGCTCGCTGACGGCACTGGTGATCGGGTTCCCGCTCGCCGCCGCGGTGACGGCCGGGGCGGTGGTGCTGCTGCGTCTCACCGTCGGGCTGCCGGCCGGCTACGTGGCCGGGCACCGCCCCCTCACCTCGTTCGTGGCCCATCCGGACGTCTTCAGCGTCGTCACCGCGCTGGTCGCCGGCGCGGCCGGGATGGTGTCGCTCACCTCGGCGCGCTCGGGTGCGCTGGTCGGGGTGTTCATCAGCGTCACCACGATCCCCGCGGCCGCGAACATCGGGACCGCGCTCGTCGCCGACCATCCGGAGGAGGCGGGCGGCGCGGCGATCCAGCTCGTCGTCAACGTCGTCTGCATCCTCGTCGCGGAGACCGTCACCCTGCTCATGCAGCGGTGGGTACTCGCCCGGCGCTCGGCGCGGCGCCCCGCGGACCGGTGGAGGGCCCTCGACCGGGTCAGCGAACGGCGGCTGCGAGCCGGGCGGCGCGCTCCGAGGTGAGCACGTCCTCGAGACGCAGCGGACGCCCGTCCGGCCCCGAGAGCGGCACGCGCCAGTTCGGGTACTCGTCCTTCGTGCCGGGCTGGTTCTGGATCCGCCGGTCGCCGACGAGGTCGGGCAGCGCGACCGCGATCAGCCGTGCGGGCGTCAGCGTGAGGTAGCGGTGCAGGGCGAGCACCGTCGCCTCCTCGTCCGCGCCGTCCGCAAGCAGGCCGCGGTGCCGCAGCTCGCCGAGCCAGCGCTCCCGCTCGGCGCGGTCGGCCTCGAGCTCGTCCTCGAGCCGGCCGGGCAGCAGCCCGAGCCGGGAGCGGAGGAGCACGTGCTCGCCGGCGAGGTAGCCCGCCGTCGGCGGCAGGTCGTGCGTGGTGACCGAGGCGAGGCAGGCCTCCCGCCACCGCTCGGCGGGGAGCGGGCCGCCGGATCCGTCCGACTCGAACCACAGGATCGACGTGCCGAGCACCCCGCGGGAGGCGAGGTAGGCGCGGGCGTTCGGATCCACGACACCGAGGTCCTCACCGACCACGACCGCCCCCGCCCGCTGGGCCTCGAGGGCGAGGATCCCGACCATCGCCTCGTGGTCGTAGTAGACGTACGCGCCCTCGGAGGCGTCCGTGCGCTCCGGCACCCACCAGAGGCGGAACAGCCCGATCACGTGGTCGACCCGGACCCCGCCCGCGTGACGGAGCACCGCGCCGAGCAGGTCGCGGTACGCCGCGTAGCCCGTCTCCGCGAGCCGGTCGGGGCGCAGCGGCGGCTGCTCCCAGTTCTGGCCGAGCTGGTTGTAGGGGTCCGGCGGCGCGCCGACGGCGATACCGGTCGCGTAGAGCGAGCGCAGCCGCCACGCGTCCGCGCCGCCGGGATGCACGCCGACCGCGAGGTCGTGCATGGTGCCGAGCGCCATCCCCGCGTCGATGGCGCGGCCCTGGGCGCGCTCGAGCTGCTCGTCGAGCAGCCACTGCAGCCACTGCGTGAAGGCGATCTCGTCCGCGTGCGCGGCCGCGAAGGCCGCGACCTCCGGGCTCCGCGGGTCCCGGTACTCGGCCGGCCAGGTGCGGGCGTCGTTGCCGTGCTCCTCGGCGAGCACGCTCCACGTCGCGAACTCGGTGAGCGCCTCCCCGCCCCGGCGGAGGAAGGTCTGCAGATCCATCTCGCGGCCGGGCGTCCGCGGCACGCGGGCGAGGATGCGCAGCGCGGCCCGCTTCGCGTTCCAGGCGGTGTCCCGGTCGATCTCGGCCGAGTCGTCGAGCCGGGCGTGCACCTGCTCGGCGAGCTGTGCGACGACGCGACGGTGGTACTCGGAGAGGTCCGCGTACTCCGGCACCGCCTCGATCCGGAGGTAGAGCGGCGCGAAGAAGCGGCGCGAGCTCGGCAGGTAGGGCGAGGGCTCGAGCGGGGCGACGGGCTCCTGGGCGTGCAGCGGGTTCACGAGCACGAAGTCCGCGCCGAGACCGCCGCCCGCCCACACGGCGAGGTCGGTGAGGTCGCCGAGGTCGCCGACGCCCCAGGACCGCGCGGAGCGGACGCTGTAGAGCTGGGCGGCGACACCCCAGCCGCGCTCCCCGAGCCGGTCCGGCAGGTGCAGCCGGGCCGGGGTGACGATGAGCGGCGCCTCCGCCGTCGTCTCCCCGGAGCGGGCGACGAGCACGTGGTAGCCGAGCGGCAGGTCCGCCGGGATCTCGAACGTCGCCTCCCCGACCTGCGCGCCGTCCACCTCGCGCGGCTCCACCCAGTGCGGCACCTGCGCGAGCTCCCGCTCGCCGCCGGTCTCGAGCCGCACGGTGATCGCCGCCGGGTCGCCGTGCGGGACGTGCATCCACACCCAGCGGCGCTCGCCCCCGGTCGCGACCACGCACGCCGGCAGCATCCGCCGCCAGGGGGCGAGCCAGTGCTCGTGCAGGGCGGTGACCGGGTCGCTCGCGTCGACGTCGAGCGCGGCGACCACCCCGCGGACCGTGTCGGCGGACACCTCCACCGTCCGTCCCCGCCAGTCGGTGAAGGACGTGGCGACGCCGTAGGCGTGCGCGAGATCGGCGAGCTCGGGGGAGAGGGGCACGGTCACGGCCGAATCCTTCCCCATGGGCGTGCCCGGGAACCGAGAGATCTCAGGGGATCTGCGCCCCGCGGACCCCCACGTGCACCGAGTAGAGCGAGGAGGTCGCCGTCATGAACAGCCGGTTCTTCTTCGCGCCGCCGAAGACGAGGTTGGCGCAGCCCTCCGCGAGATGGATGCGGCCGAGCAGCTCACCCGCGGGGCTGTAGCAGTGGACGCCGTCGTAGCCGGCGCCGCCCGCGGCGGCCGTCCAGAGGTTCCCGGCGGTGTCGATGCGGTTGCCTTCGGTGGTGCGGGGGCCCATGTCGACGAATAGCCGGCCGTTCGCGGGACGGCCGTCGACCATGTCGTAGACGCGGATGTCCTTGTCGACGACGTAGAGCAGCGACTCGTCGGGGGAGAAGGCGATGCCGTTCGGGCGCGCCATCTCGGTGATCACGGCGTCCAGGTCCCCGGAGTCCGGGTCGATCCGGTAGACCGCGCAGGGGATCTCCTTCTCGGCCTTGTCGCCCTCGAAGTCGCCCTCGATGCCCCAGCCGGGATCGGTGAACCAGACGCCGCCGTCGGACGCCACGACGACGTCGTTCGGGGCGTTTAGCGGCTTGCCGTCGAACCGGTCGGCCAGCACCGTGCGGCGGCCGTCGTGCTCCGTGCGGGTGACCCGGCGCGTGCGGTGCTCGCAGGTGATCAGGCGGCCCTGCCGGTCGCGGGTGCCGCCGTTGGCGTTCTCGGACGGCGTGCGGAACTCGGTGACCGCGCCGGACTCCTCGCTCCAGCGGAGCATCCGGTCGCCCGGGATGTCGGAGAAGACGAGGAAGCGGCCGTCGCCGAACCACACGGGGCCCTCGAGCCAGCGGCTGCCGCTCCAGAGCCGCTCCACGACGGCCTGGAAGGGCAGCATCGCCCGGAAGCGCTCGTCGACGATCTCGATCGCCGGATCGGGGAGGCGGACGACGGTGCGGTCGCGATCCCAGGCGGTCGCGTACGAGGAGTCGCTCATCCGCGGCCCACCAGCGGCATCGCGGTCGCCATCACCGTCATGGCGAGGATGTTCGAGGTGAGCGGCAGCGCGGCCATCGTGGTCACGGCCGCGGCGACGTCCGCGACGGGCATCGTGGGCTCGGGGCGGGTCGAGCCGTCCGCCTGCCGCACCCCGGTGCCCATCGATGCGGTCATGTCGGTCGAGGCGTTGCCGATGTCGATCTGCCCGCAGGCGATGCCGTAGGGCCGGCCGTCGAGCGCGACCGACTTCGTCATGCCGGTCACGGCATGCTTCGTCGCCGTGTAGGCGAGCGACAGCGGCCGCGGCGCGTGCGCGGAGATCGAGCCGTTGTTGATGATGCGGCCGCCCTGCGGTCGTTGGTCGCGCATGATGCGGAAGGCCTCCCTGGTGCAGAGGAACGTGCCGGTCAGGTTGGTGTCGACGACCGCGCGCCACTCGTCGAGCGGCACCGCGTCGGGCAGGGCGGCGGTGCCGCCGCGGCCCGCGTTGTTGAAGAGCAGGTCGAGGCGGCCGTGCCGCTGCACGACGCCGGCGAAGAGCGCCCGCACGGAGGCCTCGTCCGTGACATCCGCGACCGCCGCTTCGAGCGCGAGGTGCGGATGCGCGTCGCGCACGGCCTCGAGGGGCTCCGCGCGGCGGCCGGCGAGCACGACGGTCCATCCGGCCTCGGCGAGCGCCACGCCGCAGGCGGCGCCGATGCCCGTGCCCCCGCCGGTGACGACGGCGACGGATCCGACCACGGACCTCACCCTAGGCCCGACGCTCAGTGCGCGGCCTGCCACTGCGCCCACGCCTCGGCGCGCTCGACCTGCTCCTCGGTGAGCTCGACCTCCCGGCCGCACGCGGAGCACACGTTCACGAACGAGTGGGAGACGGTGAGGAGGGGGATCCAGAAGAGGGTGAGCCGGCTGCGCCGCTCGAGCACCCGCTGCGGGGCGGAGAAGCCGCAGAAGGCGCAGACGAGCTCCACCATCGCGCGCAGCGCCGCGCTGGTCCGCGTGCCGAACAGCAGGATCACGGCTGGAGGCTACCCGCGGCGGTTGCCACCGCGGGCGACGGCTCCGGGTGAGCCCAGGCTGCGCTCGCTAGCGTTCGGAGCGTGACCGCTCCGCTGCAGCCCAGCACCCCGTCCGCCGAGGGCGTCGACGCCCGCGGCATCGCCCGCTTCCTCGACGCGCTCGAGGCCCTGCCCGGCACCGTGCCGCACGGCTTCGTGCTGCTCCGGCACGGCCGCACGATCGCCGAGGGCTGGTGGGCGCCCTTCACCCCCGACCGGCTGCACCTGCTGTACTCGCTCAGCAAGACGTTCACGAGCACCGCGCTCGGCTACGCGATCGCGGAGGGCCTCGTGGGGCTCGACGATCCGATCGTCGACCACTTCCCGGAGTTCGCATCCGAGATCACCGGCGAGCGGAGCCGGCGCATCCGCGTGCGGGACGTGGTCGCGATGGCGAGCGGCCACCTCGTCGACATGATCAACACGGCGGCGGGGACCGACCCGCACGAGCCGGTGCGCGGCTTCCTGCTGCACGAGCCGGAGTCGGAGCCCGGCACGGTCTTCACCTACAACCAGCCGGCGACGTACTCGGTGGGCGCGATCGTGCAGAAGGAGTCGGGGCAGCGCCTCGTCGACTACCTCCGGCCGCGGCTCCTCGACCCGCTCGGCATCGGGCCGGTCGGCTGGCAGCAGTACCCGGAGGGACGCGACATGGCGTTCAGCGGGCTGCACGCCACCACGAGGGACATCGCGCGGCTCGGTCAGGTGTACCTCGACGGGGGCCGCTTCGAGGGCGAGCAGGTGCTCCCCGCCGGCTGGGCGGAGGAGGTGCCGCAGAAGCGCATCGAGACCGCGCCCGGCGAGACCGAGCCGGACTGGGCGCTCGGCTACGGCTACCAGAGCTGGCGCTCCCGGCACGGCTGGCGGATGGACGGGGCCTTCGGCCAGTTCTGCCTCGTGCTGCCCGAGCAGGACGCGGTGCTCGCGATCACCGAGGCCGCCGAGCCGGCCGGCCCGGTGCTCCAGGCGGTGTGGGACCACCTGCTGCCCGCCTTCGACGCCCCCGGCGACACCGAGGCGGACGCGGCCCTCGCCGAGCGGCTCGCGCACCTCGAGGTGCCGGTGCCCGCCGGCGCCCCGCAGCCGGACGGCGACGCCGCCTCCTGGGTCGCCCGCTCCACCCCGGAGGCGGGCAGCGAGCCGCCGTTCACCGCCGTGGGCCTCGAGCGCGACGGCGACGGCTGGACGATCACGGTGGACGACGGCGCCGCGGAGGCGCGGCTGCCCGTGGGGCGGCCGGGCTGGACCACGGTCGAGGGGCGGGACGGCGTCGGCCCGATCGCGATCGGCGGCGGATGGCGCGGCGACGTGCTCGCGGTCGAGCTCGTGTTCCTCGAGACCCCGCACCGGATCGAGCTCGAGGTGCACGGCCCGCAGCGGACCTTCCGCGCCCGGTGGGTGCCGGAGCCGCTCGGCTTCCTGCCCGACCAGCGGGCCCTCGGCATGGCGGCCCCGCCCGTCCTGGGCTGAGCGGCCGAGCCCCGCTCAGGCGGTGAACGTCTGACGGATGCTGCCGAGGCCCTCGATCTCGGTCGTCAGCACCTGACCCGGCTTCAGGAACTCCGGTGGCTTCCGGCCGAGGCCGACGCCCGCCGGCGTGCCGGTGAAGATGAGGTCGCCCGGGCGCAGCTCCACCACCGCGGAGAGGCGGGCGACGAGCTCCGGGATGGGGAAGACGAGGTCGGCCGTCGTGCCGTCCTGGAGCACGCGCTCGCCGTCGCCGTCCGAGACGCGGCAGCCGATGCGCAGGTGGTCGACGTCGTGGCCCTCGCGGAGCTCGTCGAGGGTCACCACGGCGGGGCCCGTCGGCGCGTAGCCGGCGAAGGACTTGCCGAGGCCGAACTGGGGCCGGTCCCCGCGGTTCTGCACGGTCCGGTCCGAGAGGTCCTGACCGACCGTCAGCCCCGCGACGGCGTCCCAGGTCCCCGGCAGGTGGCGGCCCCCCACGCCGATCACGGCGCCGAGCTCCGCCTCCCAGTCGACCCGCTCGCCGGACAGCCGCACGGTCGTGTCCGGCCCGGCGAGGGCGGACGGGAACTTCGAGAACACGAGCGGCTCCTCGGGCAGCGCCATGCCCGTCTCCGCGGCGTGGTCCGCGTAGTTCAGGCCGATCGCGAACACCTGGCTCGGGGCGGGCACGGGGGCGGCGAGGCTGCGCTCGTCCACCTCGACCGCATCCGGATCGGCGTCGACGTCGACCGCGGCCGCCCAGGTGCGGAACGCGGCCCAGTCCCGGTAGACGGACATCGGATCCGGCCCGAACCGCCCGCCGCTCGCCGTGGCGACGTCGAGCGCCTTCGTCCCGAGCAGCACGGCCCGTCCGTCCCGATTCCCGATGCGCATCCGCCCCGCTCCTTCGCTCGCGTCCGGTCAGCGACGCTAGCGGGGTGCGCGACCCGGCGGCTGCGGGTCAGCCGAGCAGCGAGACGGCCCGCGCGATCACGAGCGCGAGCATCACGAACGCCGTGAACGCCTCGAACCCCATCAACGCCTTCGCGCGATGCGACAGGGGCATCACGTCGGTGGGGGAGAACGCCATGGAGTTCGTGAGCGAGAAGTAGAGGTAGTCGAGGTAGCCGGCCGCCCAATCGGAGCGCTGCGACGAGCGGACCGCGACCTCCTCGACGTCGTCGCCGTCCTCGTCCTGGGGGAAGCGGAAGTCGGCGGGCGGCAGGTCCTTGCGGGGCCCGTGGCGTCGCGACACGGGACCGCCCCGGTCGAGCTCCCAGTAGACGAGCGCGAAGGCGATGACGTTCGTCAGCCAGACCTGCAGGGCGGCGAGCAGGACCGCCGGCCCGTCCTTCCGCTCCGAGGTGATGAGGGCGTGGATCAGGATGCCGAGCGCCACCTGGTTCGCGACGAGCAGCAGCAGCGCCTGCGCGACCGAGAGGATCCGCGACCAGCGCGTCTGCCGGTCGAACCGGCGCGGGTTCAGCACGAGCACCGGGATGAGCAGCACCAGTCCGATGGCGACCACCGCGATCCGCAGCCACAGCGGGACGTGGCTCGGCAGAGCGCCGTAGGCGGCGAGGGCGAGCAGCAGCCCGACCACCGCCGGCCAGCGCGACTCGGCGCTGACCGCGCGCGGGGGCGCCGTCGCCGCGCGCCGTCCGCTCATGCCCCGATCCTCGCCCGGCGTCCGTAGCCGGATCCGGTGGCGCGCCGACGGCCGCTGCCCCTCCACGCCGCCCCGTCTCCTGCCTCGTGCCGCGTGGAGGCGTTCGTGCCGGGCGTAGGCCCGCGGGGCCCGATTCGGCCTACTCCCCACACATTCCCCTCCTCGGGGCACGGCGACGGCCGGGGAGACGACTCCGACGCTCCGCCGCGCACGCCCTACGGTGGCGGCATGAGCGACGACGCCCGCCTTCTCCGCACCCCGGACGGCCGCGTGCTGCAGGTCGCGGACGCGGGCGGCGACGGGCCCCCGGTGCTCTGGCACGCGGGTTCCCCGCACACCGGCGCCCTGATCGAACCCGTGGTCGCCGCGGCGCGGACGGCCGGCGTCCGGCTCGTCACCTGGGCGCGGCCCGGCTACGGCGCGTCGACGCGGTGGCCCGACCGCCGCGTGGCGGACGCCGCCGCGGACGCGGCCGTCGTCGCCGACGCGCTCGGGATCGGGCGGTTCGCCGGGCTCGGCTACTCCGGCGGCGGCCCCCACGCCATCGCGGGCGCCGCCCTTCTGCCCGGCCGGGTCGTCGCCGTCGCGGCGCTCGCCGCCGTCGCGCCCGACACCGGCCGCGACGACTGGCTCGCGGGCATGGCGGCACCGGCCGCCCTCACCGCCGCCCGCCGCGGCCGGACGGCTCGGGCGGCGGTCCCCGACGAGTTCGATCCCGCGAGCTTCACCGCTGCGGACCGGGCCGCCCGCGAGGCCGGCTGGGCGGCGGTCGGTGACGACGCGAATCGCGCGGGCGAGGCGGGGACCGCGGGCCTCGTCGACGACGACGTCGCCTTCGCGGCGCCGTGGGGCGTCGATCTCGCCGCCGTGACGGCGCCCGTGCTGCTCGTGCAGGGCGAGGCCGACCGCGTCGTGCCGCCCGCCCACGCCCGGCTGCTCGCCGCGGCCCTGCCCACCGGGGTGCTCCGCATGCGGGCCGGGGACGGGCATGTCAGCGTGCTCGCCGCTCTCCCCGACGCGCTGGCATGGCTCGCGGCGCGATGAGCCGGCGGGGCGCGGCGATCGAGCTCGCGGCCGTCGAGCTCGCCTTCGTCGCCGTGCTCGCCCGCCTCTGGCCGGCGCAGCGGGCGCTGTGGACGAACGGCTTCGACCCGCACGACCCGTTCGCGATGCCGCACGCGCGCACCGACCTCGCGGCCGGTGCCGCCGACGCGGAGCTCGTCGCCGTCCTCGGCGCCGCGCTCACCGGGCTGTGGCTGTGGCTCGCGCTGCGGAGCGCGCGGTGGGACACGCCCGTCCTCCGGATCGTCGCGCTCGGCGTGCCGGCGCTCGCCGCACTCGTGCTGTTCGTCCTGCCGCCGACCCTCTCGATCGACGCGTACTCCTACCTGTCGCACGGCCGGCTCGCCCTGACGCCCGGCCGCAACCCGTACCTCGACGCCTCCGCCTCGCTCCGCGACACCCCGTACGGCGCCCTGCTCGGCGCGGCCGGCTGGCTGCCCGTGCACCCGCAGACCCCGTACGGCCCGCTGTGGACCCTGCTCGAGCGGATCGCGGTCGCTCTATCCGGCAACGACGTGGCAGTCGGTGTGCGGCTCGTGAAGCTGCCCGCGCTGCTCGGCCTCGGCGCCGCCGCCTGGCTGACCTGGGACCTCGTCGGCCGCAGCCGCCCCGAGCAGCGGCTGCGCGCGGTGCTGCTCGTCGCGGCGAGCCCGCTCTCGCTCGTCGAGCTCGCGGGCGACGGCCACAACGACGGGCTCATGGTCGCCCTCGTCCTGCTCTGCCTCACCGCCTGCGTCCGGCGGCGGCCCGCGCTCGCGATCGTCGCGCTCGCGGCCGCGGTGCTCGTGAAGGCGACCCCGCTGCCGCTCGCCCTCCCGATCGCCGCCCACCTCGTCGCGACCCGGCGGTCCGGCCGACGGCTCGCCCTCGAGGCCGGCGTCGGCGTCGTCCTCGCTGCGGGCCTCGCCGCACTGCTCACCGCCCCGTACTGGGCGGGCGCGGCGACGTTCCAGGGCCTCGCGGCGTCCGGCGCGGTGAC
>JBQCCU010000083.1:0-3689 GCA_051961935.1 Amnibacterium sp.
GAGCCGAAGTGCGCGGCGAGCGCGCGCGCAGCGACCGGGCCGACGTGCCGGATGGAGAGGGCGACGAGGTAGCGCCAGAGCTCCTTCGTCTTCGCGAGCTCGAGGTTGGCGAGCAGCTCCTCCGCCTGCTTCGAGGGGAAGCGCACGTCCGGCCCGAGCGGCGCACCCGCCTCGCGAGCCGCGCGGCGCTCCTCCGCGTTCGGGTTCCGCTGGAAGGGCGCGAGCCGCTTCTCGGTCCCGTCCTCGCCCAGCCGGGGCAGCCCCGTCTCCGGGTCGCGCGGGACGACGCGGATGGGCAGCAGGTCGGCCATCGTGAGCTCGAACAGGCCCGCCTCGGTGACGAGGGGCGGGGTCTCGGGCAGGAACGGCTGGGTCAGGGCGGCGGCGGTCACCTCGCCGAGCGCCTCGATGTCGAGCGCGCCACGGGATCCGATGTGCTCCACCCGCCCGCGCACCTGCGCCGGGCAGCTGCGGGCGTTCGGGCAGCGGAGGTCCACATCGCCCTCCTTCGCCGGTGCCAGCGGCGTGCCGCACTCCGGGCAGTTCGCGGGCATGACGAACTCGCGCTCGTCCCCGTTGCGCAGCTCGACCACGGGACCGAGCACCTCCGGGATCACGTCGCCGGCCTTGCGGAGCACGACGACGTCGCCGATCAGGACCCCCTTCTCCTTGACGACGTCCTGGTTGTGCAGGGTCGCCTGGCGCACCTCCGAGCCCGCGACGAGCGCCTTCTCCATCACCGCGAACGGGGTGGCACGGCCGGTCCGCCCGATCGAGACGACGATGTCGAGCAGGCGCGTGTGCACCTCCTCGGGCGGGTACTTGAACGCGGTCGCCCAGCGCGGCGAGTGGCTCGTGGCGCCGAGGGCGACGTGCAGGTCGAGGTCGTCGACCTTGATGACGATCCCGTCGATCTGGTGCTCGACGCTCGCCCGGGCGGACCGGTAGTGCTCGATGTACCCGGCGACCTCCTCGACGGTGGACAGCACGCGGTAGTGCGTGGAGGTGGGCAGCCCCCACTCGGCGAGGAGCTCGTAGACCTCGCTCTGCGCGGTCAGCGCCTTCTGGCCCGCCGTGCCGGCGGCGAGCGTCTCGCGCTCGATCTGCTCGACCGGCCACGCGCCGATGCCGTGCACGAGCATCCGGAGCCGCCGCAGCCGCTCACGCATGAGCGCGAGGCGCGCGTCGGACTTGTTCTCCTCCTTCTGGCGCAGCGACCCGCTCGCGGCGTTGCGCGGGTTCGCGAACACCCGCTCGCCCGCGGCGGCCTGCATCGCGTTCAGCTCGTCGAAGGACTCGACGGGGAAGAAGATCTCGCCGCGGACCTCGACGACGTCGGGGTGCCCGCTGCCCGCGAGCCGGTCGGGGATCGTGCCCATGGCGCGGACGTTCTGCGTGACGTCCTCCCCGGTGACGCCGTCGCCGCGGGTGGCTGCGGAGACGAGCACGCCACGCTCGTAGCGGAGGTTGATCGCGAGGCCGTCGATCTTCAGCTCCGACAGCCAGCGGACCGGGCACTCGGGCGCCACCTTCGCGGCGTCGCGCTGCACCTTCGCCGTCCAGGCGTGCAGCTCCTCGATGCTGAAGATGTTGTCGAGGCTCAGCATCGGCTCGGCGTGGACGACAGGCGCGAAGAGGGTCGTCTCGGGTGCGCCGCCGACGGTGCGGGTGGGGCTGTCCGCCCTCGCCAGCCGCGGGTACTCCTGCTCGATCGCCTCCAGCCGATGCACGAGGGCGTCGTACTCGGCGTCGGAGGCGCTAGAGGCATTGCCCTCGTAGTACTCGTGGCGCAGCCGGTTGATCCGCTCCGTCAGCGTGCGGACCTCCTCCGCCGCGTCCGTCTCGGACACCTGCACGCCGTCGCTCATAGGGCGAGTGTAGGAGCGGGCACCGACGCCGGAGCCGGGAGGGCTCTGCGAGCAGGGGGCACCGAAAGAGGGGTCCGATCAGGCGAGAGCCGGCACCGCCACGGTGCGGTCGACGGTCACCTGACCGAGCACCCGCGTTCCGTCGTAGAGCACCGCGCTCTGCCCGGGCGCGAGGCCGAGGATCGGCTCGTCGGGACGCACGACGAGCCCGTCCGCGGTGAGCGTCGCGCTCGCGGGCACGGGATCGGCGTGGGCCCGCACCTGCACGTGGCAGCGGAAGTCGGCGTCGGCGGGCGGCTCGCCGGTCCAGGAGAGCCGGGCGCCGCCCAGCTCTCCGACAGCGAGCGCCTCCTTCGGCCCCACGACGACCGTGTTGGTCGACGGCTTCACCTCGAGCACGAAGCGCGGGCGGCCGTCGGGGGCGGGGCGGGTGAGCGAGAGGCCGCGGCGCTGCCCGACCGTGTAGGCGTGGGCGCCGTCGTGCCGGCCGACCTCGGCGCCGGTCGTGTCGATGACGGGCCCGGGCGCCGAGCCGAGCCGGTCGGCGAGCCAGCCGCGGGTGTCGCCGTCGGGGATGAAGCAGATGTCGTGGCTGTCGGGCTTCGCCGCGACCCGGAAGCCGCGCCGCTCCGCCTCCGCCCGCACGACCGCCTTCGACGGGGTCCGGCCGAGCGGGAACATCGCGTGCGCGAGCTGGTCGGCCGTGAGCACGCCGAGCACGTAGGACTGGTCCTTCGCCTCGTCGGAGGCGCGGTGCAGCTCGCGGCGCCCGGCCGCATCCGTGGTGACGACGGCGTAGTGGCCGGTGCACACGGCGTCGAAGCCGAGCGCGAGCGCCTTCTCGAGCAGGGCGGCGAACTTGATCCGCTCGTTGCAGCGCAGGCACGGGTTCGGGGTGCGGCCGGCCTCGTACTCGGCGACGAAGTCGTCGACGACCGCCTCGGCGAACCGGTCGCTGAAGTCCCACACGTAGAACGGGATGCCGATGAGATCGGCCGTGCGACGGGCGTCCATCGCGTCCTCGATGGTGCAGCAGCCGCGGCTGCCGGTGCGGAGCGTGCCCCGGCTGCGGTTCAGCGCGAGGTGCACGCCGGTGACGTCGTGCCCGGCGTCGACGGCGCGCGCGGCCGCCACGGCGGAGTCCACGCCGCCGCTCATCGCCGCGAGCACCTTCACGCCGACCAAGGGTAGGCGCCCCGCCGGCTCACGCGATCCGCAGGATCCGGTGCGGTCTGCAGGACGAACCGGGCAGCCGCGTCCTGCACATCGCACACGGTCCTGCACACCGCACGCCTTGTGCTACCCGGCGAGCGAGGCGCGGATCGCCGGCGCCAGCCGCGGAAGGGCGGCGAGCAGCGCGTCCACGTCCCCGTCGCTCGACGTGTGCCCGAAGGTGATGCGCAGCGCGCCGCGCGCCTCCTCCAGTGGCACGCCCATCGCGAGCAGCACCGGCGAGATGCGGGCGACGCCGGCGAGGCACGCCGATCCGGTGCTCACCGAGACGCCGGCCGCGTCGAGGAGCACGAGGAGGTCCTCGCCATCGGCGCCGGGGACCGTGACGTGGAGGTTGTTCGGGAGCCGCTCCCCCGGCGCGGTCGGGTCCGCACCCCGGACCACGGCCCCGGGGAACGCGGCGAGCACGCCGGTGAGGGCGCGGTCGCGGAGCCGGGCGGTGCGGGCCGCCTCCGCGGCGAGGGTCGCCACGGCCTCCTCCGCGGCGACCGCGAACGCCACGGCGAGCGGGGTCGCGGGCGTGCCGGAGCGCAGCCCGCGCTCCTGACCGCCGCCGTGCAGCACGGGAGCGAGGGCCGTGCGGCGGCC
>JBQCCU010000084.1:0-2355 GCA_051961935.1 Amnibacterium sp.
GCAAACAACAAAGCAACAACAAAAACCTCTCCTTTCTTGCCGTGCTCGCCCTCCCCCCCCCCCCCCCCCCCCCCCCCCCCCCCCCCCCCCCCCCCCCCCCCCCCCCCCCCCCCCCGCGCCCGTTCCCGGGGCCGTTCCGCCATCCTCGGCGCCGGATGCGCGCCCCGCAGCCACTGCACGGACCTCGGGGCGCGCGCATCCGGCCACGCGGCAGGGCGCCGCGGGCGGGAGGGACGACTCGGATGGCCGATCGGATCACCGTGGTGGGGTCGCTCGGGAACGACCCGGAGGAGCGATCCACGAGCCGCGGCTCGGTGGTGCAGTTCCGCCTGGCGTCGACGGAGCGGCGCCGTGATGCCCAGGGCACCTGGTCGGACGGCCCGACCAGCTGGTACCGGGTGAACGCCTGGGGCGAGCTCGGTCGCAACGCACTGGTGTCGCTGAAGAAGGGGCAGCGCGTGATCGTCGTCGGCGATCTCACGATCAGCGAGTGGGACGGGTCGGACGGGCACCGGAACCGATCGGTGGAGATCCGGGCCGCGGCGCTCGGCCACGACCTCGCCTTCGGGCGGAGCACCTTCGATCGGGTGCCGCGGGTGCAGCAGCAGGCGGCGGCGGAGCAGCAGAGCGCTCCCGCGCAGGCAGCGGCGCCGGCCGTGCCACCGGTCGACCACAGCAACGAGTGGGGCGTGCCGCCCGGGAGCGATCCCGCGCCGCAGCAGGAGCGCGATCCGGACCCGGTCGAGGCGCCGTTCTGACGGCCGACCGCCAGGGCCGCCCGGCCGCCCGAATTAGACTTCAGGGCATGGCGGAATACATCTACTCGATGGTCCGCGCCCGCAAGGCGCACGGCGACAAGGTGATCCTCGACGACGTCACCATGTCGTTCTTCCCGGGCGCCAAGATCGGCGTCGTCGGTCCGAACGGCGCCGGCAAGTCGACGATCCTCAAGATCATGGCGGGGCTCGACACCCCGAGCAACGGCGAGGCGAAGCTGACTCCCGGGTACACGGTCGGGATCCTCATGCAGGAGCCGGAGCTCGACGAGTCGAAGACCGTGCTCGAGAACGTGCAGCAGGGCGTCGGCGAGATCCGCGCGAAGCTCGAGCGGTTCAACGAGATCGGGCTCGCCATGGGGGAGCCCGACGCCGACTACGACGCGCTCGGCGCCGAGATGGCGAAGCTGCAGGACGAGATCGACGCCGCCGACGCGTGGGACCTCGACTCCCAGCTCGAGCAGGCGATGGAGGCGCTGCGCACCCCGCCCGGCGACGCCCAGGTGGAGTACCTGTCCGGTGGTGAGAAGCGCCGTGTCGCGCTCTGCAAGCTGCTGCTGCAGAAGCCCGACCTGCTGCTGCTCGACGAGCCCACGAACCACCTCGACGCCGAGAGCGTGCTCTGGCTCGAGCAGCACCTGTCGAAGTACCCGGGCGCCGTGCTCGCCGTGACCCACGACCGGTACTTCCTCGACCACGTCGCCCAGTGGATCGCCGAGGTCGACCGCGGCCGCCTCTACCCGTACGAGGGCAACTACTCGACCTACCTCGAGAAGAAGCGCGAGCGCCTGCAGGTGCAGGGCAAGAAGGACCAGAAGCTCGCGAAGCGGCTCGCGGACGAGCTCGACTGGGTCCGCTCGAACGCGAAGGGCCGTCAGGCGAAGAGCAAGGCGCGCCTCGCCCGCTACGAGGAGATGGTCGCGGAGGCGGAGCGCACGAGGAAGCTCGACTTCGAGGAGATCCAGATCCCCGTCGGCCCGCGCCTCGGCAGCCAGGTCATCGATGCGAAGAACCTGCAGAAGGGCTTCGACGGCCGCGTCCTCATCGACGGGCTCTCCTTCACGCTGCCGCGCAACGGCATCGTCGGCGTGATCGGGCCGAACGGCGTCGGCAAGACGACGCTGTTCAAGACCATCGTGGGCCTCGAGCCGCTCGACGGCGGCGAGCTCACCATCGGCAGCACCGTCGACATCTCCTACGTCGACCAGTCGCGTGGCGGCATCGACCCGAAGAAGACCCTCTGGGAGGTCGTCTCCGACGGGCTCGACTACATCCAGGTCGGCAAGACGGAGGTGCCGTCGCGCGCCTACGTCTCGACGTTCGGCTTCAAGGGGCCCGACCAGCAGAAGCCGGCGGGGGTGCTCTCCGGCGGTGAGCGCAACCGGCTGAACCTCGCGCTCACCCTGAAGCAGGGCGGCAACCTGCTGCTGCGCGATGAGCCGACCAACGACCTCGACGTCGAGACCCTGTCGAGCCTCGAGAACGCGCTGCTCGAGTTCCCGGGCTGCGCGGTCGTGATCACCCACGACCGGTGGTTCCTCGACCGCATCGCGACGCACATCCTCGCCTACGAGGGCAC
>JBQCCU010000085.1:0-2331 GCA_051961935.1 Amnibacterium sp.
TCGGGGCACGAAGGCGGCGAGGCGGGCGGCCCGGAGCGGCCCGGGCCGGCCGGATCCGACATGCGTCAGCAGCAGCCCTGCGAAGGCGGGGCCCCGCCAGTCGACGTCGTAGGACGCGGCACGGAAGGCGACGTCATCGCCGAACAGGTCCGCGAACTCCTCCGAGTCCGCGTGGCAGCCGATCCAGCCCAGCAGGCCGCCGTAGTACGCCGTCTGGCGGTCCTCGGCGGACGCGCCGACGAGCTCGGCCAGTCGCATGGCGATCAGGCACGAGCGGAGCATGTGCTCGAGCGGGAGCCCGAGCCCGAGGTCGATCGCCAGCGACAGCGCGGCGATCACCTCGGCGCGCTCCGCCCGGGGAACCCGCTGGTCCATCGCCGAACCGTAGCCCCCGCGGGGGCGGGCCGCGAGCGTGCCGATGGACACCCGTCGCTTCTCGGCGTAGGACTGGATCGTGCCCCGGACCTCGGTGTGGGGCGCTCGCGAGCGTCGCAGGAGGAGGAGCGCGATGGTGCGTCGAGTGGTGGTCGGGTGGGACGGATCGGCCGCGGCGGCCGCGGCGCTCGAGTGGGCGGCGCGGCACTACCCGGAGACCGAACGCGTCGAGCTGCTGCAGGTCGGGGGCGGTGCGAGGCGGGAGCGCGGCGGCCCGGGACGCAGCCCGGACGAGGCGGCGGAGGCGTTCCGGCAGGCCCACCCGGCGTGCGACGTACGGGTCGTGCGGGAGGAGGGCGAGGTCGCCCAGGTGCTCGCCTCGCGGACCGCACCGGACTCGATCCTCGTGCTCGGCGGCCGCGGCAACGAGGAGGCCCGGCTCGGCCGGCGCACCTCGATCGCCTACCGCGCGGTGCTCGACGCCGACGGGCCGGTCGCCGTGGTGCCGCAGTCGTTCCGCACCGGCCGGGACGTCGTGGTCGGCGTCGCCGGGCGCGACGACGATCCGTGCGTCGTGCTCACCGCCGCGAAGGAGGCGGCCGCGCGCCACCAGCGGCTGAAGGCCGTGCACGCGCGACGGCCCCTGTTCGGCGTCGGCCTCGGCGCGCTGCCGGGGGACGCGGTGAACCACGACCACGATCTGCATGACCTCGAGCAGATGGTGGACGAGGTGCTGGAGCCGATCGCGGCGGCGCATCCGCGGCTCCCGGTCTCGCGGCACGTGCTGCGCGGCCGCGCGGCGGACGTCCTGCTCGCCGAGTCGCGGGCGGCGGCGCTGCTCGTGATCGGCCGGGAGGACATGGCGCACGCCGACCGGCGCCCCGTCACGCACAGCAGCATGCTGCTCTCCCGCGCACCGGTGATCGTGGTGCCGCCCGGCACCGAGGTCGGCTGAGGCCTAGCCTCGAGGGGTGCGGGACCTCGCGGATCGGGACGACGTCGCCGTGCTCGTCGAGGCGTTCTACCGGCGCGCGATGACGGATCCGCTGCTCGGCCCGGTGTTCACCGACGTGGCCCGTCTGGACCTCGACCACCACCTGCCGATCATCACGGACTTCTGGGACACCGTCCTGTTCGCCGCCGGCACGTACCGGCGGAACCTGCTGGCGCTGCACGCCGCCATCGACCGGCGTGCCCCGCTCACCGCGGCGCACTTCGCGCGCTGGCTGGCGCTCTGGACGGCGACGATCGACGAGCGGTTCGAGGGCGAGGTGGCCGAGCGGGCGAAGGCGGAGGCGCGGCACGCCGCCGCGACCATCGGCCGGCGGCTGCGCGGCGGATCGGGGAGCCTGCACGAGACCCTCGTGCACCGCGAGGCGTACGAGCGGCGGTGAGCCTCAGGCCGTGAGGGCCTGCACGCCGACGACGAGCAGGAGCACGACCTTCAGCACCTCGAGGCCGATGTACCAGAGGTGCAGGGAGTGCCGCGGCATGCGGTCGGCCGTCTCGCCGGCCCGGACGCGGCGGTCCATCCGGGGGCGCAGCACCAGCGCACCGGCCGCGAGCACGACGGCGACGGCGATCGCGACCGGGAGCAGCGCCGGCGTGAGGACCGCGCAGACGAGCAGGACGACCGCGAGGACGGCCTCGGCGAGGTTCAGGGCACGGAACACGATGCGCCCGATCCCGACGCCGAGGGGCACCGTGATGCCGGGCGCCCGGAACTTCAGCGGCGCCTCGAGGAACGAGATCGCGAGCACCATCCCGAGCCAGGTGAACACGGATGCGGCGGCGAGGGCGGATGCGGGGGACACCCGCTCCATTCTTCCGCCGTTGCATCATCGCGGCCGTGCCGCGAAAACCCGCCGCACCCCCCCCCCGGCCGCCCCCCCCCCGCCGGGGGTACCGACAACCCCCCAACCCCCCCAATAAAGCGCGGGGGCGGGGCAAGACCGG
>JBQCCU010000086.1:0-4934 GCA_051961935.1 Amnibacterium sp.
ACGCGGGGCTCCGCGATCGGCTGGACGGCCTCGCGACCGAGGGCGCGGTGCGGGAGGCGCTCGAGGACTTCAACCGCCGCGTCCGCGAGGCGCGCCGGCAGCTGCTCGGTGGGCCGCCGGTCGTCACGCCGCTGCGGGACGAGGAGGACGAGGTCCGCGCCTGGCGGGAGCGCCGCGACGCCCGCCTCCGGCGGGCGGAGGAGGAACGGCGCCGTGAGGCGGAGGTGCGCGCCCGCGGGTCCTGGCGGCAGCGGCGCCGTGCCCGCCGCCGCGACTGACGGGCCCACACCTCGCACTGCGACCTCCCAGCCGCGGTGGGAAGGCTCATCCGGGAGGAAGGGGCGGGATGAAGCGGATCTCGATGGCGGGGGCGGATGTCGCGGTGACGGACGAACGCCTCGCCGCGCTCGTGCTCGAGTACGCGAAGGAGCTCGGCCGGGCCGGGACCACGGACACGATCACCCTCCCGGTCGCCGACTCCGGGCGTCCCGACCAGGCGAGCATGCTCCTCGGCCCGTCCAGCCAGATCGCGGTGACACCGAACCACGACCTGACCCTCGAGACCGTGCCGCTCCCCGGTGTCGACGAGGTGCTCGCCGATCTGCAGGCGCGGCTGGACCGGCTCACCGGTCGCGCGCAGCACCCCGTCCTCCACGAGGACCCCGAGGCGGCGGTGTTCCCCGACTTCGAGGACTTCGGCGCCTGATCGCGGGGTGTTCGCCCGGCTGCCGAGCAGCGGCCCGACACGCAAGCAGGCTGCAGCGCGCTCGGCAGTCCGCAGGGTGCTCGCTAGCGGATGCGGAGGCGCCGCGTCGCGAGGGTGAGCGCCCCGAACGCGACGAGCACGCCGGCCGCGGCCACCGTGCCGACGAGCGGCGGGGCGAGCTCCCCGAGCGCGGTCGGCAGCAGGGCCGAGCACGCCGCCGTGCCGATGGCGGTGCCGACGTTGAACGCGGACGGCGTGAGGCCGGTGGCGAGCGTCGGTGCGTCCCCGCCGAAGCGGATCGCGAGGGCGACGAGCACCGAGTTCCCGGACAGTCCGGAGAGGCCGAGCAGCCCGAACAGCACGATCGTCGGCACCGCGAGGGTGGAGCAGGCCGCGAGGGCGACCACCGCGGCCAGGGTGATCCCTGCCGTGACGAGCACGGTCCCGGTCGGATGGGTGTGACCGAGATGGCCGCCGACGAGCGACCCGACCAGCGCGCCGATGCCGAACAGCACGAGCACCGCCGGGACCGCTCCGCCCGGCAGACCGGTGCGGTCGGTGAGCAGCGGCGAGATGTAGCTGAACACCGACAGTACGCCCCCGGTGACCAGCGCGCAGGTGAGCAGCACGAGCCAGAGCGGCCCGGAGCGCAGCGCGGCGAGCTCGCTCCGGAGCCGCGGGACCGGCCGATCCGCGTGCTCGACCGGCACGAGCCGGAGGACGGCGACGGCCGCGAGGGCGGCGAGGGCGGCGAGGGCCCAGAAGGGCCCGCGCCAGCCGATCAGCTGGCCCGCGAAGGAGCCGAGCGGTACCCCGAGCACCGTCGCGAGCATCCCGCCGCTCTGCACGACGCCGATGGCCCTGGTGCCGGCCGCGTCCGCCGCGACGAGCGAGGACACCGCCCAGAACGCGCCGGTCGCGACGGCCGTGAGGAACCGGGCCGCCAGCAGCACCGCGAACACGCCGGTGAGGGCGGCGAGCACGTGGCCGACCGCGAACACGACGAGCGCGAGCGTGAGGGTCGTGCGCCGGGGGAGCCGCAGGGTGACGGCGACCAGCAGCGGGGTGCCGATCACCATGCCGAGCGCGAAGGCCGTGATCGCGAGGCCGGCCTGGGCGACCCCCACCGAGAAGTCGCGCGCCACCTCCGGCAGCAGGCCGGCGACGACGAACTCGCTGGTGCCCATGAGGAACGTGCCCGCGGCGAGGATGTAGGCGACGAGCGGCAACCCCGCTCGGGTGTGCCCCTCGGCCCTGTATGCGGTCGCGGTGCCGGTCACGGGACGAGCGGCTCCTCGGCCGCCACCGGGGTCCCGATCGTCCTCACCATGTCACGCACCGCAGGCATCCTTCCGTCCCGGACCTGAACGTCCGGCTCCGCCATCCCATGCCGGATCGGTGGAGCGAGGAAGACCCGGAGGAAGGATGCACCGTCGGTGCACCCGTCCGGGCAGTGCATACGCTGAGGGGCATGGGAACGGACTGGCGGCAGCGGCTCGGCGGCGTGGGGGTGTGGCGCGGTGGCCGCGACCTCGACGCGACGCTCGCGCGCACCATGGAGGGACTCGGCTACGGCGCGGTCTGGATCGGCGGCTCCCCGTCCTCCGACCTGCGCCTCGCCGAGGCGCTCCTCGACGCGACCGAGCGGCTGCAGGTGGCCACCGGCATCGTGAACATCTGGCGGTCGGACGCGGCGGAGCTCGCGGCGTCGTACCACCGCATCGAGGCGCGGCATCCGGGCCGGCTGCTGCTCGGCATCGGATCCGGGCATCGCGAGGCGACGCCGGAGCGGGTGCGGCCGATCGACGCGATGGGGCACTACCTCGACGTGCTCGACGGGGCCGGGGTGCCGGTGCAGGCCCGCGTGCTCTCCGCGCTCGGGCCGCGGATGCTCGCCCTCGCCGCCGACCGCAGCGCGGGGACGCACCCCTACCTGACGATCCCGGCGCAGACCGCGGAGGAGCGGGAGGCGCTCGGCCCCGACGCCCTCATCGCGCCGGAGCAGACCGTCGTGCTCGACACCGACCCGGACTCGGCGCGCCGCAGCGCCCGGGCGTTCCTCTCCGGCTACCTCCGGATGGAGAACTACACCCGCACGATGCTGCGCGGCGGCTTCGCCCCCGCGGACGTGGCGGGTGAGGGCAGCGACGAGCTCGTCGACGCGATCGTCGCCCACGGGGATCCGGCGGCGCTCGCCCGGGCGGTCACGGCCCACCTCGACGCCGGCGCGGACCACGTGTGCGTGCAGGTGCAGCCGGTGCACGACCCGGTGCCGGCGCTGACGGCGCTCGCCGCGGAGCTCGGCCTGGCCTGAGCGCGGCTCCGGCGACGCCGCCGGGCGGCCGCGGCTGCTGTCCGCACGGACGACTGCTGCCGGAACAGCAGCCGCAGTCGTCCGCACGGACAGCACGCGCGCGGATGAGGGCGTCAGGTGCGCGGGAGCGGCACCGACAGGCGCCGGAGCGCGATCCCGACGAGCGGACCGATCGCGGCCGCGAACGCGAACGTCGCGAAGCCGATCACGCCGCCGAGCAGCCAGCCGAGGGTCGCGACGGTCGCCTCGAGCAGCAGCCTGGCCGTCCAGATGGGGAGGCCGAACCGCCGGTGCAGGCCGGTCATGAGCCCGTCGCGGGGGCCGGGGCCCCAGCCGGCACCCACGTAGAGGCCGGTCGCCACCGCCGTGAGGACGATGGAGACGAGCACGGTCACGACCTGCAGGCCCACCCACTCCACGCGCGGGAGGATCCGCAGCGACGCGTCGAGGACCGGCCCGATGACCAGGGCGTTCGCGACGCTCCCGAGCCCGGGCAGCTGCCGCAGCGGGATCCAGGCGAGCAGCACGGCGAAGGACACGGCCACGGTGACGGTGCCGATGGTCAGCCCGGTCGTGCGGGCGAGGCCCTGGCTGAACGCGTTCCACGGGTCGAGGCCGAGCCCGCTCCGCAGCAGCAGGGCGGCGGAGAAGCCGAAGAGCACGAGACCGGTCGCGAGCTGCACCCCTCGGCGCACCGGCCGGTCGCGGTAGACCGCGAGGCGCGCGGTCATCCGAACCGGGCCGGGGACAGGAAGCCGATGTCGACCGCGGGCGCGGTGCCGAGCGCGAGGTCGGCGAGCAGCTCGCCGAGCAGCGGGACGAACTTGAACGCGTGGCCCGAGTCCCCGGTCGCGACGATGCACGACGGCGCACCCGGGAGCGGCCCGAGCACGAAGTCCCCGTCGGGGCTCATCGTGTAGAGGCACGTGTACGCGCGGAGCAGCGGGCCTGCGGCGGCGGGGATGCGCTCCGCGAGCACCGCACGGAGCGACTGGGCCTCCTCCGGCCGGACGACGCGGTCGACGGTTCCCGGGGTGGTCGGCTCACCGCCGTCGTGGCGGGCGATCTTCACGCCGTCGCCGGGCAGCAGCGGGAAGCCGTAATGGAAGGCGTCGCCGCCGAACACGAAGCCCGGCAGCCGGTCGGGGGTGAGCCCGTGCGGGTCGATGGGCTCGAAGTGGGCGACGACCTTCCGGGTCACGGTGAGCGGCAGCCGGTCGCCGAGCAGCTCGGGCGCCCACGGGCCGGCCGCGAGCACCACCCGGCGCGCGCGGTAGCGGGCGCGATCGGTCGTGACGACCGCATCCTCGAGGTCGATCGACCGCACCGCCTCGCGACGGAGGTCGGCGCCCGCAGTCCGCGCGAGCCGGTGCAGGACCCGCACCGTCGCCTCCGGATCGACGAACCCCGCGTCGCGCTCGAGCACGGCCTCCCAGTCGTCCGGCACGGTGACCGCCGGGAACCGCGCCCGTACCCGGGCCGGCTCCAGCCCCTCGACCGGGAGGGCGAAGCGGGCCGCGGCCTCCAGCGTCGCGGCCACGAGCTGCTCCGGGTCGTCGGGCGGGGCCAGGGTGACCACGCCGGAGGCGGTGAGCAGGTGCTCGCCGGAGCGTCGCTCGAGTGTGCGCCAGAGGTCCCAGGCGCGGGTGGTGAGCGGCACGTACCGCGGATCCTCGAAGTACGCGCGGCGCACGAGGCGCGTGTGCCCGTGCGAGGAGCCCTCGGCGTGGTTCACCGGACGCGGGTCGAGGCCGACCACCCGCTCCCCGCGATCCGCGAGGGCCAGCGCGGCCGCCGCCCCGATGCCGCCGAGCCCGACGACGACGGTGCCGTCGACGGCGAGCTCCGGGACCACGGGTCGACCCTAACGAGCCGCCCGATCCGCTTCTGCTGTCCGCACGGACGACTGCTGCC
>JBQCCU010000087.1:0-3116 GCA_051961935.1 Amnibacterium sp.
AGCTGGAGGGCGCCACGCTGCTGCTGCTCGACGAGCCGACCGACAACCTCGACTTCGAGTCCGCCGAGGCGCTCGAGCAGGGCCTCGCCGGGTTCGAGGGCGCCGTGCTCGCGGTCACCCACGACCGGTGGTTCGCGCGCATGGGCCCACGCTCGCCGGTTCCGGGCAGCGGCGGAGCCGCTGGCCGGCCGAGCGAGTGGGGATTCGAGCGGTTCCTCGTCTTCCGCGAGGACGGCGAGGTCGTCGAGTCGGATGCGCCCGTCTGGGATGCGGGATTCGTGCGCCGGGCGCGGTGACGGCCGGCCCGCCTCGCGAGCACCCTGCGGACAGGCGAGCAGGCTGCAGCGCGCTCGGCTGTCCGCGGGCTGCTCGCTCTGCGGCGGATGTCCTCGCGGGCGTGCCGCCGTTCGTCGGACAGGCAGGAGACCGGAGGGACCGACGTGGAGTACCTGATCCTGATCTACAACAACGCGGACACCGAGGCCGCGATCACCGGCGACGCCCGCGACGAGTTCGAGCGGGCGCACCGGGACGTGCAGGCCGAGCTGACCGCATCCGGTGAGCTGGTCGAGACGCGGATCCTCGACGAGCGGCAGGCGCGCGTCGTGCGGACCGGGTCCGCACCGCTCGTGACCGACGGTCCGTTCGCCGAGCTGCGCGAGTGGGTCGGCGGCTACTACCGGGTGGACTGCGCCGACCTCGACCGGGCGACCGCGATCGCGGCCCGCTTCGTCGAGGCGCGCTTCTCGCCGGTCGAGGTGCGGCGCATCGGCGAGGGCGGACCCGCCTCCCGAGCACCCTGCGGACACGCGAGCAGGCCGCAGCGCGCTCGCGTGTCGACGAGGTGCTCGCTAGGCGCGGGCGCGGAGCCGCGCGAGGTGCAGGTCCGTCTGCGCCAGCGCGGATGCGAGCGTGTGGCCGCGCAGGTGCTCGAAGCCGGCGCTCCAGCGGATCGCGCTCGCGACGGCCCAGGTCGGCGCATCCGGCCGCTCGGCGATCACGGCCGCGATCTCGGCGCTTCGCCGCAGGTGATGGTTCCGCATGGCCGCGACCCGCTCGGCGAGGCCACGGAAGCGGTAGCCGTGGCCCGGCAGCACCTCCACGTCGAGTCCCTCGAGCGCCGCGAGGGACGCGAGGTGGTCGTCGATCGGGTTCGTCGGCCCGCTGCCGCCGAGGCCCACGCCCGGGTAGACGGTCGGCAGCACGGTGTCGCCGGTGAGCAGGAGGCCGCGCCGCGGCTCGTGGAGGCAGATCGAGCCGCGCGTGTGACCCGGCGTGTGCCGCACGACGAGCGACCAGCCCGGCACGTCGAGCACCTCGCCGTCGCGCACGACGAGGTCCGCCGCCGCGAGGGGACCGGTCGCCGGCTCGGCGAGCGCCAGCAGCTCCGGCCGGCGCTCCGGCGGCACCGCCCAGGCGTCGAGGCGCTCCGCGATCGCGACCGGCACGAACGGATCCGACGCCCTCGGCTCGAGCACCGCGGCCTGCTCCGCCTCGTGCAGCACGACCGGTGCGCCGGTCGCCTCGCGGAGGTGGGCGGCGAGGCCGAGGTGGTCCGGATGCAGGTGGGTGACGACGATCTGCCGCAGCGGGCCGCCGAGCGCGTCGATCGCCGCGGCGAGCAGCCGCCGGTTGGCGGGGGCGTCCCAGCCCGGGTCGACGACGTGCACGCCGCCGTCCGCGTCGCGGACCAGGTAGGCGAGCGTCGAACCGACCACCGCGGCCGCCGTGATCGGCACGGGGACGGCGACGAGGTCGTCGGCGATCCGGTCGGGGGCGGCCTCGGTCCAGGCGGGGTTCGTCGGCGTCGCGGGCATCCGTCGAACCGTAGCGGGCGCGGCTCCCGGCGATGCTCCACGGGCGCGGGGCTACCGTCGCGGCATGAGCGATGCGGACGTGCTCGTGGTCGGCGCCGGCCTCGCCGGCCTCGCCGCGGCCCTCCGCCTCACCGCCGCCGGGCGCGGCGTGCGGGTGCTCGAGGCCGCGGACGGGCCGGGCGGCCGGATGCGCTCGGACCGCGTCGACGGCTTCACGATCGACCAGGGCTTCCAGGTGCTGAACACCGCCTACCCGGAGCTCGCGCGCCTCGGGGTGCTGGGGGCGCTGCCGCTGCGCGAGTTCGTGCGGGGCGCGCTGCTCCGGCACGGCGACCGGCTGACCCTCGTGGCGGATCCGCGGAGGGAGCCGGACGGGGCCCTCGGGCTGCTCACCGGCGTGCTCGGCTCGGTGGCGGAGCGCGCGGCGCTCGGTGCGTTCCTGGCGCGTCTCGCCTACGGCTCGGGCGAGGCGATCCGCCGCCGCGAGGACGTCGCGTTCGCCGAGGTGCTGCGCCGGTGGCGGATCGACGGCGCGCCGACCGAGCACCTGCTGCGGCCCTTCCTCGCGGGCGTGCTGCTCGAGGACCGGCTCACGACGTCGAGCCGGTTCGTCGAGGCGGTGCTGCGCACCTTCGTCCGCGGCCGGGTCGTCGTGCCCTCGGGCGGGATGGGGGCGGTGCCGGCGCTGCTCGCAGACGGGCTCCCGGCGGGCACCATCGCCTACGGCTCCCCCGTCGCCGCCGTGCGGCCCGGTGCGGTGGACCTGGAGGGCGGCGGCACGCTCACGGCCGACGCCGTGGTCGTGGCCGCGGACCCGGTGCGCGCCGCCGGTCTGCTCGGTACGCCTGCGCCCCCGATGCACGCGGTCACGACGGTGTGGCACGCGGTCGACGAGCCGCCGGAGCGCCGGCCGATCCTGGTGCTCGACACCGAGCACGGCCCGGTCGCGAACAGCGTCGTGATGACCGCGGCGGCGCCCGAGTACGCCTCCGACGGCCGCGCCCTGGTGGCCTCCTCCTCCCTCGGCCCCGAGCCGCTCCCCGACGACGTGCTCCGCGCCACCCTGACGCGGCTGTGGGGCGTCGAGGCGGGCGGATGGGAGGAGGTCGCGGTCACCCGCGTACCGGGCGCCCTGCCCGCCCTCCCCGGCGGCAGCCGGCTCCGCCGCCCTGAGCGCCTCGCCGACGGGCTGCTCGTCGCCGGCGACTGGCGCGCGACGCCCTCCTCGCAGGGCGCGCTCGCCTCGGGCCGCCGTGCCGCGGAGGCCATCCTCGCCCCCTGACCCCGCGGTGGCTTGCC
>JBQCCU010000088.1:0-3743 GCA_051961935.1 Amnibacterium sp.
GTCGATCAGACGCTCGAGGAGGAGGCGCACCTCGCCGTCGCCCAGCTCCCCGAGGGCTTGGACGACGCGGTGCCGGGCGGCGGCGTCGGCCGCGGGATCGTCGAGGGCTCGGGTGAGCGCGCCCAGCACCGCGTCGAGGCCGCCTGCATGCGCTGAGATCGCGCCGAGCCGCTCGGCCGCCTCGACGTCGCGGTGCCCGGCCAGGACCAGCTCGACGAGCGCCGGCACCGCCTCGAGGCCGCCCCGCGCGCCCACGGCCATCGCTGCGTGCCGCCGGACGTCGCCGTCCGCGTCGGCCAGCGCGGAGCGCAGCAGCGGGCCGGTGTCGTCACCGGGGATCGCGGCGAGCGCGAGCACCGCGCGGGCCCGCACCTCGGGCTCGGGGGACTGCAGCTCCGGGGCCAGCGCCGCGACGGCATCCGCCCGTCGGGAGAGCGCCCACCGGAGCGCGCCGGCGGTGTTCGGGTCCGCCTCGGACGAGTAGGTCCTGACCAGATGGCTCGTGGGGATCCGGCCGTCGGCGGCGAGAGCGGCGCGCTGGCGGAGGGCCGGTTGCTCGGACGCGAGGTCGCGGCCGAGGCGCACGGTGCGGACCACCGTCGCCCAGTCGAGCGGAGCGCTGACGTCGATGGCGCTCAGGCGCTCGAGCTTCGAGGTCTCCTCGGCGATGCGATCGCGGGCCTGCGCGACGAGCGCGGCGAGCAGCGACTCCGCGGAGCCGACCGTGTCCTCGAGGGCCTGCCGGACCTCGGCGAGCGACATCCCGAGGGAGCGCAGGGCCTCGACCTGGAACAGCCGCCGCAGGTCGACCTCCGAGTAGTCGCGGTAGCCCCCGTCGGTGCGCCCGGAGGCGACGACCAGGCCGAGCGTCTCGTAGTGGCGCAGCATCCGGGCGCTCACACCCGAGCGCTCGGCCACCTCGCCGATCAGCACGACGTGCCGGGGATGGGACCGCGGCCGAGGATCGCCTGCCGCTTCGCCTCGTCGAGGGCGGTCGTGAAGTCGAGCTCCGGATCCGCCAGGAGGCGTTGGGTCGCCTTCGCGTGGGTCCGCGCCGCCGCGGAGCCTCGCGCGGCGCCCGCGGCGAGCGCCGGGACGGCGGCGTCGCCGAGCGCGGCCATGGCCCTGCTCAGGCTCCGCTGCAGCTCGGACTCGCCGCGGCCGAGCTCGCTCGACAGCGCCGCGGCGAGATCGCTCCGCCGGTCGTCGGGTACGAGGGAGACGGCCGCGCGCCACGCGCTCGCCGCGACCGTGTCGTCGGGGTCGTGCAGCGAGCGGGACACCGCAGGCCACGCGGCCGGGTCCCCGATCTTCGAGAGCGTGTGGAGCGCCTGGCTCCGCGCCTGTGGTAGCGTCGAGCCGAGCTCCTCGAGCAGCCGGGGAACGACCTCGGCGGCGGGGTGCCGCGTCAGCGCCCACGTGAGCATGTCGCGGACGAAGAAGTCGGGCTCGATCGCGCACCGCGTGACGAGCGCCTCCAGCGGCACGCTCGTGGGGTCGGTCCCCGCCGCCAGCGCCGCCCGGAGCCGGAGCGACGGGTTCGCGCTCGCCCCCTCGGCGCCGCTCGAGCCTGCTGTCATGGTCCTCACCTCGAGGAGCAGTCAAGACCTTCTCACAGTGACAAGGTCAAGCGACGTCCGACGCGGACGAGCGCGGCGGCGGGCGGAAGCGCCTCGACCGCGCTCAGCCGCCCGCTGTCATCAGGCCGGTGCCCGGTGCCGCCGTCGCGCACACCGAGTCCTTCGCGAGCACGCCCACCTGCAGGTGGATCACCGAGCCGTGCGGGCCCCATGAGGCGATCTCGAACGTCATCCCCTGGAACGCCGTGGGGCTCGGGACGTCGTTCACCGACGCGTTGGGGAGGTTCGGGTCGGGGGCCTCGTCGCCCGGTCCGACGAGCTTCAGCCCGTTGCTCGGATGCGCCCGCAGCCAGTTCGCGGTGCGGCTGAGGTCCATCGACGGGAGGCGCCAGTACGCGTCCGCTTCGGCCATCGGCTCGCACCACCAGCCCTGGTTCTCGTCGTCGATGGTCGTCCCCTCGGGCGGGTGCGACGTCTTCACGGCGCCGGGCGGCACGCGAGCGCCGGCGACCCACCGGGCCACCTTGGCCGCGGCGGCGGGGTCGACGGTGGCGCCCGGCTTCGGCGTCGGCATGGTGGGTCCCTCCTCGGCCGGGTCGACGGCCGTCGGGGAGGGGATCTGCGATGCCGGGGCCGCGAGCGGGACGGGCGGATCCGCCATCGGATCGCCGCTCGTGAACGCCGCGCAGCCGGCCAGGCCCGCACCGCCGGCCGCCGTCAGCAGCGCGACCGCGAGCGTCCTGATCCGCATCCGACTCCGCACCGCGCCTCCTTGCGACAGGGTGCGTGCCCCATCGGCGCCGACTCCCGCTCGGCCGATCCTTGCAGGTGGACGTCAGGGCGCGCGATGCGGGCGGGATACGACATGCCGGGCGCGAAAAGACGCCCGGGTTGTCGGGATGCGCCCGGACGAGAGCGATGGAGGATCGTGACCATGTGCGGCTAGGTTGCGCCCATGGGAGTCCGGCGGGGCGCCGCGCAGGGGGCACGCTCGCGGGTGCGCCGAGGAGGCGCTCGGGCCGCGGCCCTGGTCTCCGCGCTGCTCGCCGTGGGAGCGCTGAGCGCGTGCGCCGAAGGGCTTCCCGGCGGCATCGGCGCCGGCCACTACACCGCGGTGCGCGTCCGCGGTGACGCCCCGGCGCTGGCCGCGTTCGGCCGCCACGGCATCCGGATCTGGTTTGAGCGGGAGAACGGGCGCCTGACGATGGTCACCGACGGCCCGGTCAGCACCTGGAACGTACCGGTGGACATCCGGGGCCCCGCGATCACGCCCGACCCCGCGCACGAGACGGTGTCCGCCGCCGGGTGCGCCGGCGCGACCCCCATCTGCGCGGCCGACGCGTGGCTCGGCCGCTTCATCGCGAAGCCGATGCGTTACACCCTCCGGGGGACCGAGCTCGTGATCACCGCCGACGCCGCGGAGCTCGACCTCCGGTGCGCGTGACGGGGCGGACCGCGTGCCCGCACGGGAAGCCCCGCTGCGGCGGGAGGAGGACCGGTCGAGGGCTCCCTCCCGCGGCCTCCGAGCGGCTTGACTGCTGCCGTGTCCCCGCAGCGACAACGTCTCGGCCGAGCGCCGATGGCGGACGGACGTCGCGTGGCGTACGCCGTGGCAGGGAGCGGTCCCGCCCTGCTGGTCGTGCCCGGCTGGCTGAGCTCCCTCGACCTGGACTGGTCGATCCCGGCCGAGCGGCTGTTCGCCGAGTCGCTGTCTGCGGGCCGCACCTTCGTCCGCTACGACCGGCTGGGCTGCGGGCTCTCGGATCCCTATGACGGTGCGCGGACCATCGAGCTCGAGCTCAGCACGATCGAGGCGGTGGTCCGGGAGCTCGACCTGGAACGCTTCGAGCTCTTCGGATGGTCGCTCGGCGCCCCGGTCGCCGTGCGATGGGCGGCGGAGCATCCCGCCTCCGTGGCCCGGCTCGCGCTGTTCGGCGGGTGGGCCTCCGGTGCGGCGATCGGCGACGATGCGAGCCGCGCGCACGTGCTCGGGCAGGTGGCGAGCCACTGGGGGCTCGGTTCGGACGTGCTGACGGACCTCTTCGCGCCGGACGCCGACCCGGGCACCCGGCGGGTGCTGGCGGCCTACCAGCGCTCGGCGTCGTCGGCCGGCACGGCGGTCGCGCTGCTGGAGCTGGCCTACACGCTCGACGTGCAGTCGTC